>NZ_JAWDHA010000023.1:0-58366 GCF_034190895.1 Virgibacillus sp. M23
TAGCGCGAGCCGAAAATCCACTTTGCAACGTGTTCTTCTTTGCAAAGTTAGTTGAGGCCGTGCCCACGGAAAGCGAAGTAATTAGTCGGAGCATTGCCAATATACATCAAACATTTCAAAATAACTAATTGGCTTAACGCAGTCATTGCACTGATTTTATACTTTCTTAACTTACCAAAAAAGCTGTCGAGAAGTTCTCGACAGCCTATAGGGCTAGGTGAAGCCAAACTGTTCATCAAAATGTTAATAGCCTTCGAAATCCGTGCGGCTTTGTTTAATTCTACATGCTTTGTTCTATTTACGGAAGTATGTTTCCACAGCGCTGTACAAACACTATCCTCTGTATAATTTCACATAGAACCTGCTATGCAAGCTTTTTTTCCAGTTCTTGTGCCATCTTCAAGGAGAGCATTTAACGGATTCTTTCATTATCCACAGCCCTTTGGCTTTGACCACTTATTTTTGGGTACCCAATTTAATCGTTGTTTCTTTGCGCTTCCCATCACGGTAATAAACGACGGAAACGTCATCGCCAACCTCTTTTTCTTGATATAAAATTTTACGTAAATCAATCATGTTCATAACCTGTTTACCATCTAATTCAGTTATTACATCTAATCGCTTCAATCCTGCCTGATCAGCTGGTGATAATGGTTCTACACTCCACACATACACACCGCCTTCGATCTCATTCGGCAGATTAAGCGTATTATTCCATTCAGATTGCGGCACCTCATCTAATGAGTAGATTTCAACACCTAAATAAGGTCTCGTTACTTCTCCTTTACTTTCTAGCTCAGTAATAATCGGCATTGCCGAATCAATCGGAATGGCAAATCCTAATCCTTCCACGGCTGTTTCATTAATCTTCATGGAATTAATACCAATTAACTGACCCTTAATGTTAATTAATGCACCACCACTATTACCAGGATTAATCGCAGCGTCTGTCTGAATAACTTCAGCTTGCCAATCTGCGCGTCCATCTTGGTTGAAATCCTGTGGTATTGTTCGCTCCGTTCCACTAATTACACCTTGAGTTACAGAACTAGAAAACATGAGTCCTAGTGGATTTCCAATGGCAATGGCTGGCTCTCCTACCTTCACACTACCAGATGAGCCTAATTCAATAACCTTATCTACCTGTTCTCCATCCATTCGTAACACGGCTAAGTCTGAAAACAAATCACTGCCGATTAACTCTGCCTCAATATGTGTTTCATCAAATAATACAACTTCTATGGTATCCGCACCCTCAACGACATGATGATTTGTCACCACATAAGCTGTGCCATCCTCATTTTTATAAATGACACCAGAGCCTTCTCCAGCTTGATTATCACTTTCCTGTTGCTGCCAAAAATCATTTTTCCGTTGAATATTAATTACACCAACAACTGCCGGGGTGACTTGATTCACCACATCGGTTATCTGTGTAGATACATCAACATTCAGCGTTTGCGTTGGTACATTGGAATCTGTACTACCAGATTCTGTATGCAGCTGACTTTCTTCCGTTATGGAGATAATTCCCGAATCAACTAATGCGGGTAATGCTATTGTCACTAGCAGTACTCCGATAATTACGCCTAATAATACAGGTACAAGCCAATTTTTCTTTCTCTTTCGATATGGATTTGGTGGATAGTGCTCATCATAATAACCCATTTACCTACCCCCTTACGATCAACAGTTTAAAACATTTCACACTTAGTTATTCCCATAATGATTAAAAAAATAAACAAAATGTTAAACAACCTCATAAAGTGGTGTTGGACTTTTATGATCTGTATCCAATAAATTTAAGGATATTCCTCTTTCTCGTAATACACTATCTACCGACATACGAGCAAGATCTCGCATATTATTGTCAAGGCTCAAATGAGCTAAGTAAATACGTTGTGTATTATTTCCTATAATATCAGCTAAGGCGAGTCCACAATCCTCATTAGAAATATGTCCTGAATCGCCTAAAATACGCCGTTTTACATTCCAGGGATACCTTCCCATTCGCAGCATACCTACGTCATGGTTTGCTTCAAAAATGTAGGCGTCCGCATTTTCGACCGTCTTTTTTATTCGTTCTGATACATATCCCAAATCCGTCACAAGCGCAACTTTCTTTCCATGATGATGAAAAGTATAAAACATCGGTTCAGCAGCATCGTGTGAAACGCCAAATGACTCTACATCTAAGTCACCAAACGTCTTCACCTCTTCCATCCCAAAAAGAAACTTCTGTTCCGTTGCGATTTTTCCTATCGATCCTTCCATCGCTTTCCAAGTGTTTTGATTCGCATAGATTGGTAGATTATATTTACGAGCTATAATGCCAAGTCCTTTTATATGGTCACTATGCTCATGTGTTACTAATATGGCTGATAATTCTGCTGGGTCGATATTAATCTCCTGAAACAATCGATCCATCTGTTTTCCGCTTAATCCTGCATCTACTAGCAATTTTTCCTTTTCTGTTTCTATAAAAAAAGCGTTACCTGTACTTCCGGATGCTAGTACACTAAAACGTAGGGTCATTCCTGTTCACTCCGATTTTTATTATCATCTACTAATTGATTTAAGTAGTCAATAAAGCCTGTCTTCCACTCGACCTCATCGTTTATTTGTTTATACAACGGTAGGCTGTCGGTTATTGTTGAAGTAATAAAGCTCGTGTCATCACTAGGATAAATATAACTTTCAACTGCATTAAAGAAATAATTTCTAATGTTATCCTCTGCGTCCTTAATACTGACTAGATAGGTTGGTGCAAACACATGAGCTCCTGTATCTCGTTTGATTCTCGTATAATAACCATTCTCTATATTAACAATTTCATCATTCGAATATAATTTGTTTTCCTTATATAATTCATTAAACATCGTATTAACCTTAATTAAGGTCAACTTTTCCCCTTGTGGCTCTGCTTCACCGAGTAACGTCTGTGTGTAATACATCATTTCATTTGCATCATTTAAATACACAAGTAATAAACCATATTGATTGTAGTAGATAGGTCGGTTATTTTTATTTTGGAAAAAGATTAATACATTCGTGTCTTTATTCCAACCCCAATAGCTAAATTCATCGGAAAAAGCAACATAGCTTTTGACAAGCTGACTAATACTCGTTACACTTGCTTGCTTGGGAATCGAAACAGGCTCTTTGAACCTTGAAACAACCGTATAATTATTAATAATTTGTGGGTCCTGATTACTTAATCCAGCTATTCTCTCCATTTCAGTATCTGTCAGCTTTTTGGGTGATACCTTAATAACCGAATCCTCTGTAATATCCACCTCTTTATCACTAATTTTAATGCTTTCTGCGGCGAGCTTATCTTCGAGCGTCTGCTCCTGATAATTAAATTGCTCGGGATTCGCTCGATCTTGCTTATCGATAAATTGATATAGCAAATAAACATCGAGGATTAAGAAGCAAAGAATAAATAATGTTTTGATTTGATTCCACTGCATGCCTAATCCTCCTTCTTTTGAGGATTTAGTCGTTCCTCAAAATTAATTCTCTGCCAAGATCCATTTAACTTCATAAACCAGCTCGGCTCCAATTCAACGTAATCGTTTGGATCATTTTCCTTATAATTATATTGATAGCCTAATTGAATACCTTGAAGGTTTTTTATACCCTCACCAAGGCGATCTTCCAAATGAGAAATAACCGCTTCACCAGAGGGGATATCCCATTGCTCTTTTTCCAATTCATTTCTTATGCGCAGTAATGAGCGTTTATAGCTAAAAATTTCCTGTTCACGGAACTGCATTTCCATTAATGATAGGCCAAACTGGTTGTAAACAGGATAGCCATTATAATGCATTTGATAGGTGATACTATTTGTTGCTAGATCCGCGCTCATCAATTTGTAATCGCCTGTCCAGCCATTATGTTCATTGATTTCATCTACACTTTTCTCCAATAAATTCATAAACCCAAAATTCGATAGCACCTTAGGAATCGGATTGTAGTAATCCATTCTTCTACCGTTTTGCTCCACTCTTAACTCACTAATCCCATTTGAATAATTAGCTGAACTAAGCTCTGTATTCGATCTACTGACCGTATCCGGATTTTTAAATAATGTCTCTACTAATAAATTTGGTGATATTTTTTGAATGGTAAACAGATATTTATACTGATTTGTTGGTTTACTTGGAATATAAAAAGCTTGCTGTCCTTCACCAACTTGTAAGAACTCGGTTAACCCTTCCCGTGAAGCAATTAATTGCCTGAGATTCTCATAAATTACTGAGTCCGTGATCACTGCCTGTGCTGTTTTACTACCATTTAACGCCGGAATTTGTAATGTTATCGTAGATGCATCAGCATTCAATGTCATATACATACGCTGAAAAGACCAGGTTGGTAGCTTTTCCATACTTTCTGAATCTGTAAACGAGAAGAGTCTGTTGGCCAATTCAATCGGCAGCTCCTCTGGGAAAATCAATTCTATATCATAATCGGATAACTTCTGCTTCGCATTATAGATAGAAAAATCCGTTAAAATCCACGATTGCATTTCTTCAAAAAACCGTTGGTTTTCCTTGGGATCTTTATAGCCAAGATGCTGATTAGTCGCGTGAAAAATAACAGATTGAGGTGCAATCAAGCTGTTTGTTTTCACAGCTGACCCACCAATATCTATTCCTCCTACCGCAGGATTCTTATCTAACGGACTATACTCTTTCTGGTAGCTCCAAAGTCCAAATGTTAGTAATAAGCTTACGCCTATCAACAGGACTAATGCAAATGATTTAAATGTTTCTAGCTTCACGATGCACCCCTCCGCTTCTGATTCATAAGCGGCAGTGTAAAGAAGATCGTTGTCCCTTTACCTTCTTTGCTCTTTGCCCAAATTTGTCCATGATGCGCCTCCACAAGCTCTTTCGCAATTGCTAAGCCGAGTCCTGTACCACCAAGCTTCCTCGTCCTCGCTTTATCTGCACGGTAAAAGCGTTCGAATATTTTATCTAGTTTATCATAAGCAATACCTAGTCCCTGGTCATGGATGCTAATCAATAAATAATGACGTTTTTGTTCAGCTTTTAGCTTAATCGTACCACCTTCAGGAGAATATTTAATCGCATTTGAAATAATATTATCCAATACCTGTGTCATCTTATCCTTATCAATCCATACATGATAGCTTCCGTTTGGAATTTCTCGTTGTAATGCAATATGCTTCGGAATATGCATTTCAAATCGATCAATAATATGGTGGTAATAGCTAATAAAATCTGTTCGTTCCTTCTGCAATGGATACTCCTCTGCATCCATTTTTGAAAGCTGTAATAAATCATTAACCATACGAATCATTCGTTCCGTTTCATTTTGTGCCACACTTAGGAACTTAGGGGCTATTTCTTTATCCTGCCAAGCACCGTCCGTTAACGCCTCGATATAACTTTTCATCGTCGTTAAAGGTGTGCGTAGCTCATGTGATACATTGGAAACAAATTCTCTACGTTCCTGATCAATCTTTTCTTGCTCCGTAACATCACTAATCACTGTTATAAAGCCAGTTACTTCATCTTCATCATCAAACACTGTGGAAAAATTAGCGCGCACAATAAACGCTTGTTCCTCATCACTAAAATCAATAATCATCGAGCCACTATCCTGTAATTCTGTAACATCGACCATTTTTTCGTCCAGCTGCAGTACATCCAATAAATATTCTCCGATCATATCATCAGGGTTATACCCAATTAATCTTCCTGCAGCTTCATTCATAAGCGTAACGGAACCAGAATTGTCCGTAGCAATTACACCATCTGACATATTTGACAAAACCGAGCTAAGCTTTCTACGCTCCTCCTCAATGGTTGCATACGAATGCTTTAACCGGTTATTTAAATCATTAAATGTCTCTGAAAGATGACCAATTTCATCTCTTCCATATACATTTACTTTCTGTGTAAAGTCACCTGTTGCCATGTTTTGCGCCTGCCTACGCATTTCAATAATCGGTTTCGTAATGGTACGAGCCACTAATATCCCTATGAAGGCAGAAACCGTAATTGCTAATATCGAGCCACGAAGGAATATTTTACTAATATTGCTTAATTGATCATAGACGGATTCTAAAGACGCCTCTAAATAAATAACACCGACAACAATATCACTATCATCTTTATCTAAAATAGGCTGTGCTAGGATATAAAACCGATCATTTGCCTTTGCTCGTATATCAGGTTGAGGGGCATTACTTGTAAGTGCACCTTGCACATAACTATTGGTTGTCTTCTTTCCAATATCATCCTGTGTTGTATAGTCACTTGTAGCAATCACTCTACTTTGATTACTAATCACCTGTAGACTTGTAATATCATCTGCTTGAACCTCTGAAACAATACTTTGAATTTCCTCATTTAATGTTGGTTCATCAGGATTGTCCTCATCACGCTCACGTGCAAAAGCCTGAGCTAAATTATGACTTAACAGCTCCACTCGATCCATAATAGATCCTTTAAAGCTCTCTACTAAGCTCTCCTCTAATTTCACTGTAAAAAATGAGCCGATAACCTGAATAGCTACCAGCAATAAAAGAATATAAATAATAATAAATTTTAATTGAATAGAACGGAAAAAGCCGACTTTTCTCATGAATAACTACTCCTGATCAGGATTTCGTAAATAATACCCTACACCTCTTCGGGTTACTATCCACATTGGATTACTAGGATTCTCCTCTATTTTCTCACGTAGTCTTCTCACCGTAACGTCAACGGTACGAACATCACCAAAGTAGTCATAACCCCATACGGTCTCCAATAAATGTTCCCGCGTCATAACTTGTCCCATATGACGAGCAAGGTAATGAAGTAATTCAAATTCGCGATGGGTGAGTTCTATTTGTACACCATCACGGGAAACAACATACGCATCTGGATGGATGACTAGCGATCCAATTACAATATCCTTTGTTGCCTTCACAGTATCGTCTGGAACTACCTGCTGTCTACGTAGATTTGCCTTCACACGAGCAATCAGTTCGCGATTACTAAATGGCTTCGTTACATAATCATCAGCACCTAGCTCTAGCCCTAGCACCTTGTCTATCTCTGAATCCTTTGCTGTCAGCATAATAATCGGCATTGTTTGCGTTTTTCTAATCTCTCTACATACTTCATTGCCATCTTTATTTGGTAGCATAATATCCAAGAGGACTAAGTCAGGCTTTTCAGCTTCTGCAGCCTCAATCGCTTCGTCACCATCATTCGCTACAATAACTTCATAGCCCTCTTTTTCTAAATTAAATTTTACTATATCTGCAATTGGCTGTTCATCATCTACTACAAGTATTTTTTGACTCATATCTGCCACATCCTTCTCTTTCACAATCCTAAGTTTATTTTATCTTACTTTTGTTCAAAAGTCTTTTCTAGTATACGGGTTCATTATCAGGTAAGTTGCTTTTACTATAACCTTATATATGTTCGAAAGCAATGAGAGGTTTTTAACGTAGATGAGAGAGGAATTTTAAATTTTTTTACATTTATTCTCTTTGGAGTTCATTATTATCTTAATTCTATATCATAAAAAAGACTGATTCAAGAGCAGCTCCTGAATCAGTCCTTTATAATTACTTTAAATAATCGGTAGGATCCTTACGTACCCCATCTTTATACAACTCAAAATGTAAATGAATACCAGTTGATCTACCTGTCGTCCCCATTACACCAATTTTACTACCTTTTTCTACGGTTTCACCAGCTTCTACATCCATCGAGGCTAGGTGGGCATAAATGGTTTTCATCCCGTTGTTATGATTGATAACAATTTTATTACCATACCCTCCATTATCGTAGCCTGCTGATACAATGGTTCCATTATCAGCTGCTTTAATGGTGCGACTGCTCGGCCCAGCGATATCAATACCTTTATGAACGCTTCCCCAGCGTTTTCCCATCGGACTGGATATATGACCGCCAACAGCTGGCCATGTCAATTTGCCTGTTCCACGAGAAGGGATTACTTTCGTACCTTTGATAATGATCTCTTTTTGTGGTTTTTTTATGATTTTTTCATCAATGACTGTTTGATTTATTTCTTCACCATTACGTTTCTCCATAGCATACAAGACTTCTTTTTTACCATGTTTACCTTGCTGCTTTACTTTCTCTTCTCCCTTGTAAAGCTCATCCGATTTAATCACTTTCGTTTCATGCTTTACGTTTTCTTCTGCTACATGTGCTTCCTTTACAACAACCTCGGCAAACGGACGATAAGCAGTCACATGAATCGCTTGATTAACATGGAGCACGCTATCCTCAGCTAACGACTTGTTTAACTCAAGCAATTCTTCCATAGATAAATTATATTTGCTAGCAATCTCACCTAGCACTTCTCCTTCATCCACCTTATGCACCTGTTCTTCCAATGTTCCTTTTTTCATCATAGTAAGACCTTGCTCTACTGTTAATAGCTTCTCCGGATCAATAACACCATCTGTATATGTAACATGGTTTGAAAGCTCAATACTTGTTACAATACGATCGCCAACTTCTAAATCATCCGCGGTAATTTTTGTTCGGCGTTGATTATCTGGATTTACCGCCATTTTTTCCTCTAATGTCTGCCATTCTTGTTTCTCGACATATTCTGCTTTATAGCTTGCTATGACTTGCTCCGCTGTCTCATAATCTTTAAAAAAGCCTACGCTTTTATCGCCAATTTTTAGCTCGATAGCTTCTGCCTCTATCGTTATATTTTCCTGCACAGCAGCTAACACCTTTTCATTATCAAATGTTGGATTAAAGACCTTTTCGGAGATAAGCGAAATATCTTGTTTGGGACGTAACGTCAAATTGCCATCATTATGCTCCACTGTAGCTATCTTCTTATCTATCATTTGTTGAATCGCTTGCTCATTATCAACCTTACCAATGTGCTCACCGTCTATATACACATGGTAAACCGTTTTTAGATCGTCTGCTGCATAGACGGTTGAAACAGTAAAGAATGTGGCTATTAGTAGGAAAACACCTAATTTTATGTATAAGCTTGATGAAGCTTTATTTCCTTTTGTAAACACTTACAGTTGCTCCTTCTTGCATTTCTCTCTATCTACATTTTTATCCTCTTTTAAACTAACATAGGATAATAGTCTCAGAAAGAGCTATAACAGAACTGTAAAGAAAATGTATAATAGCATACAATTTTTTACTATTCTATCGAAATAGCAAAACAGTGTGCTTCATTATTGCTTGGTAGTCAGTTTTAATACATTTATTTCTGGAGAGTTGAACAAACGAAAATTTAAAAAAGATACGGCATCGCTACTCCCTAAGCCGGCACTCACATATTGCTTCGTTCCTTGATACTCCCACAACCCCTTAATTCGATCAGCAGGAGGAAAAAATCGATTTGGTTCATACCAGGGTTCAGGAACAAAGATAGGTCCTAGAATAGGTAACCTGATTTGTCCACCGTGATAATGTCCAGCAATAATTAGATCATACTTCCTCCATATTAAATCAGGGCTTGCCTTAATCGTTTCTATTCGCTTGTCGACAATAGGATAATGATTTACGGCAATAAGCAGATCTGATGTATCCATATCTTCTAACACTTTTAGATCTTTAATCAGCTGCTGTTGATAACTTAAATAAGCAGGATTTTGAGCATATGGAGGCTGAACTACCCCTTGTACATTACCCAGAGCACGTTCATTTTTGATAATAGATAGTTCAAAATTAACAAAATGGATGGCTGATTCCCCTTTATCAATGGTATAAAGTGATTCTAAGAACGTAACATTTCTTTTTTTCAATCCGTTTATAAATTCACTTGTTTCTACTGTTGAATCAACCTGATAGCTAAGCGGATCAGTATTACCTGGAACATAGAGGATATTTTCCTTATTATCCAACCCATCAATAATCGTATAAAACGCCGAATCATTTTTGCTTCTAATGCTATCGAGCATATCACCTGTAAAAACAAGCACATCATAGTCAATACCATTAATAGCTTGGATTAATTGCTGTTGATTTTCCCCAAATAGTTGTTCATGTAAATCTGTTATTTGTAGGATCGTAAAATCTTTAAAGGAATCTTGAATACCATTAACCTTAATTTCTTGCTCCACAACAACAAATCGATGATTATCCCATATTGTATAGGTAACGAATCCAAGTAAACTACACAATATGAGCATGGCTATCTTTTTTCTCCCTATAGTAATCATTCAGGAAATCTCCTTTAACCTGCATATAACCGGAAGTAAGAACCCTCTTCAAGCAAACAAAATATGGATAAATGGAGGATCTACTGCCAGTAAAAGTCCAATTGGTTCGGACCTACATGGAAGTAGGTCACAAAGGTGTTGCCACAGGACGTGGCGATTTAAGCCTTTGTACGTATTTGTTTCACAAAAAGCCGGATGGAAGTTTCACTGTATATAAGGTACTTCATGTATTTTCCTTCTACTTCAAACCGTAATAAATGGATTAGCGAATGGCTTGTGTCTGTTTCTGTAATAACTGACATAGGATACCTTGATCGTCCGATTCTAACTGTCTAAAAGTCCCCATTTGCTTGACCGCCCCTTTATCTAACACAATGACTTGATCAGCGTGATGAACCGTAGACAACCGATGGGCAATTACTATCAGTGTCATCCTACCCTTCAATTTGTTTAACGATGATAAAATCTCTCCTTCATTTTCGCTATCCAGCGCACTAGTTGCCTCATCCAACACAAGAATTCCTGGACTTCTTAAGATCGCACGTGCCAATACTAGCCGTTGCTTTTCACCACCAGATAGCTTCATACCCCTATCGCCAATAACCGTATCTAGTCCATTCACTAAATTCCTCACAAACTTAGCAGCAGATGCAAAATCTAATGCTTCCCATAGTTCCTGTTCTGTAGCTCCTGGCTTAATTAACAACAGATTTTCTCTTATGCTTGTATTAAATAAGAATGGATCTTGGGCAACATAACTTACTGTTTGCCTTAGCTCGATCAAATTTTCCTTTGTAAGTGGAATCCCATCTACAAAGACCTCGCCCTTTTCTGGTTTATTTAAACCCATTAAAATATCTATTAACGTGCTTTTACCTGCCCCAGATTTCCCTACAAATGCGGTCATTTTATTTGCTGGAATAAATAGAGATATGTTACGTAGCGTATAACCAGCTTTGTTACTTTCATAGCGAAAATAGACATTTTTGCATTTGATACCCTCATTTACAGTTATTGGCTTTATTTCTTCATGAGATCGAGACGTAAATTCTATCGCTTGATTACATTCATGTTGCAAATGCTTTACCGCTTGAAAGGATGGAATAGTCGTGGCAATTCGTTCCATGGAGGCTTGAATATCTACAACCCTCGGCCATAGTCTGGAAAAGATGATAATAATTAACATGAGCTGGCTGCCTTCGGCCTGTAAAAGCTGAATGGCCACAAATATAAAAAAAGCGATTAAAACAGCAGAAGCTATTTTATAGTAAAGCTGTGATGTCATTTTTAATGTTGTAAAATGAACTTGTTCTGCTTGCATACGCTCTGTTATAGATTGATACCACCTTATTCGAGATCCTTCCAGTGTGTTGCTTTTAATATCCTTGATTCCATTTATATGATCCGTAATTCCTGCAAGATAATCTCTTCCTAACTCATAGTTTTTACGACCTAATTGTAGGGATTGCTTTAAGAACTTTCGATTAAAGTAAATGAGTAGCAACCCACAGATTAATACCATTATGGTAAGAGTTGGTGATAATATAAAGGCAAAACCAATTTGCACGAGCGTAAACACAAGTGACGTACAAAACATAAGAATCGAATTTATTCCTGAACTGGTACGAGAAATTTCTTTCTTTAATAGATTAATCAGGTCAGACTTTCGATGCTTTAGATAAAAGCCCCAATTCGCCTGCATTAAACGACTGTATGTTTGTATACGTAAATGCCTTAGGAAGCCCTGCTGTACGATAGCATTTTTAATGGCAACGCGCCGTTGGAGAAGGTTCTGTACGATTGCTAGCAAAATAAAAATGCCTAATATAATAGGCAACCCCATTGAGCTCGGAATGGTAGATAAGAAATCAAACTGTTGTATTATTGCTAGCTCTTCTGTATTTATGTCAACAATCCCCATCAAGCTTATCATTGGGACGAGTAGTAATATGCCTGCTCCCTCCAAAAAACTCATGCATATCATAGCAAGCAAATTTACGTAAAGTGTTTTCCCAGCAAATTCATGAATTTGTCTTAGGAAGTAATAAATATCTTTCATCTCGTGCTCCCCCTAATTGCATACCTCACTGTCTTTCTCCAAAGCCATAAAAAAGGGCGTAGCGGGAAATATAAAACATGTAGTTTTTTCGGCAGTGGTAATGTTTCTCCATCCTCTGGATACGGATATAAAAAGCTTAATATAAAAACTAGCTTTTGCTTCGGTGCCATGAGTGAAAACAAATGCCATTTATGATAGCGAGAAACCTCTTCAGGAACTGGGGAAGCATGGAGATTCACCTTTCTTTCCAGATAAAATAATGCATCTTGCGCTAACGCTCGGGAGCGTTCTGTACAAAGCGTTTTCCATTCCTTGGGAAGTGTCGTGTTTACTAGATCACGGGCTAACGTAATACTCTGCCCGCCTATGTGATGATAACCGTACTTTTTTAAATGCTTATTTAAGCTCATCCAGTCCATTTTCTGCAATTTCAGCATTTGCTGTATATCTATAATCCATCGTAACCTTGACCAGCCATGACGTGCTCCATGTGAAACAAGAAACAAAAACAAGTCCTCGTATCCAAGTAAGTAAACAGGTGACTTATGAAGCGAGCTTTTCCTCCTTCTATCCCATAATTGAGTGAAAGACGGTTCTTTGGCAGGGCCTGGATGTAATCGCCAATGTAATTCCAATTTAATTTGTTTTTGTGGATGAATATATGTAACATGATGATGTCTCCATTTCCAATCATTTAAAATAGTTTGGATATAATCATCTTTTTCATATCCAAAGCGTTTAAGTAATGCCTCTGCTGTCTTCAAACGATCGAGCGGGATAAGTACATCAATATCACTTGAAGTCCGTAGAGAAATATCCCCGTATAACTCGTGTGCAAGCACTGGCCCTTTTAAAACAATAAGCGGAATAGCTTGTTTGGCAAAAACATTACTTACCTCATCGATTTCTGCTGAAAGATGAAGCATTTCCATTGTATTGCGTCTATATTCCTTACTTAAAAACTGTATGACATCAGAAGGTAACGATATTGCTTTGTTCACTTTAAGCCTCGAATAAAGTAATGGATAAATACGATGATGCTTCATAAGATCTATACATTTATCCCAATCAATAGCTGCAAAAATAGCTTGTTCATTGTTTTCATTTATAAGGTCAAGAAGTAGCTTTACTTCATTAGGTAGGCGAGAAAGGTTTAAATACTTATCCATGATAATCACCAACGGACTTACCTGAATTTGTGCGCATCGCGAATGTTGCTACCACCGTGAATTTTCTCATTCCTGCTTTACCTGTAACATAATAAGAACCACTACGTAGCCAGGAATGAGCGATCAATTCATCATTCGCATCTTTTGCCGTTCCTAAATACAATGTGCTTTCCATATGGCGTCGACGTAGCATTTTTTGTCCAGCAATCGCTTTTACTAGACACTGACTATCCCATGGTGTGTATCGACTCATTATTTCAATAGATTCTGAGATGTGCTTCAACACGTGGATATTCGTTTCTGTGATCTGACTTGATGTTTCTTCCGATTGATTGCCTAACAAAGGAGAAACCATTGCGAAGGGTAATGCTTTAAGAATCCTTCCCCATCCTAAATAAAAGAAAGCTTCTAATAAACGTATTTTTGCTTCAGAATTCAATAAAATAAATAATTTTACGTTATGCATCATACATGTCTAATTCCTTTCCAACGTCATTTAAAAAGGAAATAAAGATTAGGCTCTTATCTGCTTGCATCGCTACATTGAAGCATATTCTATGATAGCGATTCCGGATTAACTTGAATTAATCCCTCGTTTAATAAATGCCTCAAAAAAGTCAGAACCTGTTCCTCACAAGCGTGCTCCTCTACATCATATTGACTAGTTAGTAATGAGATTAAAGCCTTGATGGATATTGGCTTTTCGATATGTTCCCAAATATCCCCTCCCACTGTTCCCAAATTATAATACGAGCTATTTTCCATACATAGCATGACTTTTTCACCATCCATGTCACTTACAATTGCATTGGTATCTTGGCTAACTAATTGATGGATGGTAAGCTTTTGCTGCTTGATCATTTGTATTCCTCCTTGCTATCCATTCTGATTCGATAACGTCTGCAAGCTGTTCCGCCGTAAAATAGGATGTTGGGCGTTGTAATTGATAGATATCTAGTTTATTTACCATTTTAGCTATCGTATGAAAATGCCATTCCAATAACCCTGATTTTTTCAGTAATGACTTGCGAAACGTATGTTTATACAGCGTTTGCAACCGTTCAAGATTGTGAATTGGCTTTACCTGAATATCCTGCTTATCACTTTTTACTAATTCATATACACCAATCAAAGGTAACCATTCGGAGACAAATTGGTTCAAGACCGGAATAGCAAATTTTGATGCTCTATCGATAAGTGGACGATACTTCGTTTCCTCCATTCCAAAATGATGTAAACTTTCTAACCATAATTTTTGTTGGGGATACGCTGGCTTAATATATGGAATGCCACTCTTCTGGAAGGTTACTGGAATAAGGTCATCACTTACTAAATGATATCCTCTTTGTAAAAATTCAGATGCTAGCGTAGACTTTCCAGCTCCTGAGGAACCTACAATGGCAATGGCAGCTCCATCAACAGCTATCGCACTCCCGTGTAAAGGAAGCGTTTTCCGCTGCATTAATAGTATTCCCATACTTGTACCTAGGATAAATAAACGAACTTGATCTTCCTGTGCACCATCACATGGCGAAACAGTTATGTTAGTTCCTCCTTGGATTGCATAGATAGCCACCCCATCAACCTTAAACATACAAAAATTCTCTTTAATTATAAAAAATTCATCCTCTTGAAATAGCCTTGCCCATTGTTCCGTTAAATCCGCTCTCGTTATGATCACGTCACGTCCTTGTCCCTCATTTTCAAAAGACATAGGCAGTAGCTCTGGTAACGCGATATCACTAGATATCGTTAATCCGAATGCCCGATAATCCACGCCTCTCATTCCCCCTCTTTATCCCGCATATAACTGGCAGTAAGACACCACTTCAAGCAATAAATGTCCGATTCGTTTCAGGGCCTTTAGGTCATACCCTTGTGGTACTAACCATCCGTGGGGATAAACAAAACCCCTACGGATTAAAGTTAAATTTGTTCGGGCTGTCTCAAATTTAGCTCTCTACTTTTACAACTACTGGATGAGACAAGCCCTAATGTAAGTAATGTGATATGGCTGTTTTAATTCTTATTCAAGAAGTGTTCAGCCGCTAACAAAACGATGTTTTCTTTAGCTACCAAGATTATCGTCTCCTGAATCATCACTATCATCCCACCATTTGCCACCATGGCCTTTGCCCTTGGTAAGGCTTACACTAAGCTGATCTAATACAGGCTTTTCCCATTCTTTTTTCATGAAGTTCCCCCCTTTCATCATCATTCGTTCATTATAAAGAACATTAAATGGATAAAAAAGCGCGAATTTCTTCGCAATTTCGTTCTTTATAAAGAATATAGTGCTAATTTACCATGGCTCTCTGCTATTGTCAATGCTAAAAGCGATGAAGCCAAGCTAATTTCCTAGATACTTTATCGTATTACCTTCTTGCTTAACATGTGGTGCTGTATTTTCATTAATGTATATCCATTCTTTGATTGAAGTGGAATCAATCTCTGTATATATCACATTATCTAAGATGGCTACCTCCTTCGCTTTATTAATACGGATAATGGGGATCTTTGTTGCTGACTCAAATTGTGATGATTGAATAACAGCTTCTGCACCAGTATTATCTACATGTAAATCGCCAATTTGCTTAAATACACAATCGTTAAATTCATAGTTACCTGAACTATTCAGATCAATCCTTCCCTTTCCTAGCTCTGATGATGCAAATTCACAGCCATTATATGTTCCTCTAGGTAAATCAAGTCCATACGTTGCGTTATAGTCAATAACTTTCAAGCGATTAAAGATACTACCATCAGCTGCTTCACCGACTATATTACGTTCGACCGTTTCACCTGTGATCGTTACATCACTTAATTTTATGGGTTGATCCTTGATTTGTAGCGAATTGATTTGTTTTCTATCATTTGCTAAGGTAATATTTGAAACTTCTACGCCATATGGCTCTTTACTTTGAATACTTAATTGTGAATTTGTGAATTCCATATCTGTAAGTAGTGTATCTGGACCGAAAATCGTTGCTAACGAGTCCGACATACGGTTACCGCGAAAGACTGCTTCGCCTTCTGCCACAATTTTACTAGCATCAAACGTATTATTTTTAATAACAGCACCAGACCGAAACGATGTAGCTATCGCGAGACCAATGGAGGAATTCGCTTTATTCGGCCCAAGATAATTTTCATCAACCGTGACATCTTGACCATCATAAAGAATAATATTATACCTTTCATTATTATATATCCGATTCTCTTTTATAAGGATATTGTAATTAGGATAAAAACCTGCTTCAATATCAATTCCTGATTGAGGGGCGATTCCCTTGATGTTATGTATCTTATTTTGCGTGATCTCCATGTTAGAGACGCCAGCAACGGTTATTCCTTGCCTACGATTATTTGCTGATTCACTATGCTTTATTTCAACGTGATTGGATATATCCTTATTCCAATACTCCAGTTCTACGCCAGCTATCTCTTCTGTATCAAACACAGCATGAAAGTACGCTGCCTGCTCTGGCACATTGACCATACTCCAATCAAGCTCCTGATTCTCTACCTTTTGAATAAATGTACCATCTGAACGATAAAAAAAGATATCATAAGGGGTGTTGGCATTCATATTTTTTGGGCGCGAGAGCTGAATAACTCTGTTTACATCAAAAACGGGATGCTGGAAATTTGTCTTTACATTTCCTTTGGTTCGAATCTTCGTAGAATCAGCTATCAATTCTCCCTTCTTACCAATTGCACCCAATTCAAAATCACTTTCTTTTAATCTATTTATTTGTTTCGAACTCCCGCCAACCATAATGCCATCTCCAGTGAAATTAATCGTCTTTACATCTTCTATCTTTAAATTATCGGTACCAAGAGCTAATATTCCCATACCAAACTCATGGGTGCCATGGCTATGAGACGTATCCTTTCCAGTATAATCGTGTGTGTCGCGATCCCCTTGAAATGTCCCACCTTTAATGGATACATTCTTCGTCTCTGGACCGACATATACAATTTCATAGCTCTCATATGAATTGGTTTCCTTTTTTAGAATTGCTTCATCAGCTAGTTCTAGTGTTAGATCGCTTACCATATTTAGGCGAGCATTCGAATCAGACGGCTCCTGTCCCTTATCTATTAGATACGTTCCAGCCGGTATATAAAACGTGTTGTAATCATTTCTACTTGCCCACAGTAACGCTTTGTTTAAGCCTTCTGTCGTTTCCTTTGGATGTGTACCATCATTATAGATCCCCCATCGTTCCAAATCCACAGTATAACGCGACGTAGAATCATTATCACCACCGCCTTGTTCATCTGTAAATTTCATTATCAAAAAAACAGCACCTAAGACAACAAGACCTAAAAATAGCAAATACTTCTTCTTCAATTCTTTCACCTCGCTCGACAGCTGGATTCTAGCAAGCACCCACATTATGTTAAACTTCTATTGCATTGCCTTATATATATACACATTTTTTCCCTTTAATGGGATCGTTTTCTGTAGTGAAAAGTAAGATGTTCCTTCCAACTTCTCGGTTCTTAAAATGATATCAACCTGGTATTTTTTCATTAAAGACCGTAATTCTGTTTGCGTCAATTCATTGATATGACCAACATTATCATACTTTCCATCATATATATCCATGAACCGTTCCGCCCATTCCTTATAATATTTTTCATTAAATGGAAAGTCTTTGCTAACCGGTACACTTCGATTTGCAATTAAGCGTAGTTTTTGATTTACTAAATGATCCACATCAATATCTGCTAATATTTGTGCATCCTGAGCGGTATTTTCCTTCACCCATGCATAAAGCTCATTCCGTGGTTCTGAAATATCAGGAATATTAAAAGCTAGTTTTCGATCCAACACAAAAAAGCTACCTGCAAAAGCCAATAGTACGAGTATCAAATAGAAATAATGTAAACCTATTCGTTTCATTAAATAGCGATCTAAATAAATATGAAGCTTCAATCCTTTTTTAGCGAACAACCAATCACTCCATACTGCATAAACGAATACAGCCCCCATCATTAATGTAGAGAGCTTTATATCCTGTGTAAGTACAGGAATAAACGGAAGATGCAGCAATAGGAATGAAAGATAATCTTTATTTCGTAATTTGTAATACATGTAATAGGCAAAGATAAATAAATAGAATACGGGGACAAATACAAACGTGCGATAGGGAATTATGGTTACGATCGATTTGATAGGAACCACTTCAACAAAAAGATAACCAATAGCCATCATGAACGTAATATAAAGCCCATACAGCTTGAGAAACCTTAGAATAGAAGCTGGCAGCCTCTTTCTTATTACATAGATCATATAGATGATGATAACGGCGTACATGATAGCAATGAACCAATTTTCGATACCAAACTTCGATGGAATATAATGATGGGGATGTCTAAGATCACCAATGATTGTTGTGTATTCCTTACTCGATAAGAGTGCTACTCCCTTTTCCGACAGCTTTAATGGTATATAGCTAACGAAAAATGCTCCGATTATCGAAAGCAAACCTAAAATGGACCAACGATTTATCATCGATTTGATTTCACTGAAATTATACGTAGCAACGAAAAGCAGTCCAGCTATCGCTAATCCATGTAATGTTAATACAGGGTGAAGCAGCATAGCAATAGCAAATAACATACATGATGAAAAGATGTTAGCTCGATAAATTAGAACGAAGCCAAACAGAATAAACACTAAGGAAAATTCCGCTGCACTGAATACAGGTGTACTGAAAAACCAGGCAATCGTTCTCGGAATACTATAAAAAGAAATGGCTCCTAAGAACATTCCAATAAGAGCGATATACGTTTGCTTGTTGCTAAGAACATATAATAAAGTGAAAACTGCAATGTTTAGCAGAAAGATCCGTAAAAGATTTACAAATGCAATGAACACTGTATAATCTACATGAAACACGTTTGCTCCAAAAATATAAAAATAGGAAACGTACAATCTAGGGGAAAATTCTTCAAATGTA
This sequence comes from Virgibacillus sp. M23, assembly GCF_034190895.1. Classification (NCBI taxonomy): domain Bacteria; kingdom Bacillati; phylum Bacillota; class Bacilli; order Caryophanales; family Bacillaceae; genus Virgibacillus; species Virgibacillus sp. M23. The sequence continues at coordinate 19,405 of NZ_JAWDHA010000023.1, forward strand.
TTTGTATAAAAGTCAGCTGGCAGAAACTGCTTATTTAATAGCTTCTCAATTTGTGGAAAGCTATCTACTACAGGCCACCCCCAAGCAACCTGATAAAAGTAAACGGAAAATAAACTAATGAGAATAATTATAAGGCAGAAGATCAATGATCCATATTTCTTTGTCCTATTATCATTCACCCTAAACTCCCCCTAGATCCATTACGCTTCCCATAGATGGACATACTCACGTTTTGTACATATTGCATCCACATGTATAGCATTCGCTAGTAAATCATCCTGATAATTAGTAATATCCTCTGGTCTGCCTTGCAACTCAGGAGACACCAAGCATAATTTAAATCCTGCTTGCTTTAATTTCGTAAAACGTTTCCTATCAATTGGTAGTCTGGTAAAGCAATCTATCCAAACCCAATTCACTCGCCCCTGCATCGCAAGAATCGTATCTATCCCTTCGAACTCGGAAAATCGGATAGCAATATTCCGTTCTCCATGACGTGTCAGTTCATAAATCATCGGAAAGGAAGAATCTAGAAAGAAGTAGTTCGTAATATGATAGTTTTTTAATAGTGTTTGAACCTTATGCTCAATTCGTTCACTCTTAATATTTAAGATCATACAACCATGTTGATAATGCTGCAGAAACTCCTCCAAATCCTCTCCATCCTCAAAAGGATCATGTTGCAAAATAATGCGTCCTCCTGCATCTCGCAAATCAATCTCAACCCCATAATGCTTAGGTAGCTTATTTAATTGAGCAACGGTATTTATTCGATGAGCAATATAGTCCATTATCTAGCTAACTCCTTTTTTAAGGTCGTACTAAAATCTAGGGTACGTTTTATAAATTTTACCTTGGCAGCTAACCCATTATTCCAGCTTGATTCCCCATGTAATCGGTCTGGGAATACGACAGCAAACCGATGAATTTCCAAATCGGCCTTCCTAGCCATATAGAACGCATATAGATCCAGCGAAAAGTCATCTGGCGGATTAGACCAGCTTAAATAAAAGCTACGATGGAATACATTTGGCTGCGCATTTATATCACGGAGCTTTTGCTTTAAATATAAGCTTTCAAACAAGCTCATTCCGCCTGTAAACAGCTGATCGAACAACGGCCTATTTTTTCGATTTCCCTTCACAAATATATGTTGAGGTGAGGGACTATTGTCTATTACCTCCATCGCTTTGATAACATCTAATGGATCTGTTTGTAAATCTGCATGGGTCCACCCTAAAAATTCACCTCTGGCATGACTTAAACCGTATAAAATACCATATCCATATCCGCGATTCACTTCAATTTCTAAGCGTTGAGCAAATGAATATTGAGGAACCCATTGCTGCAACGTTTCGCTGCTTTCATCCTTGGAACCATTATTGACTAAGAGAATTTCGACATCCTTTCGTTCCATTACCTGCTCCCATCTAGCTAATAAAGCTGGGATATTTTTCGCCTCATTATAGCAAGGAATCACAATGGAATACTTGATCATTTTTTAAACACCCACCATTTCTGAACCGTAAAATTTATAATTGTACTTGCTGCCGTCGCAATCGTAAAGCCAACTAACGTTATCGAGCTTATATACGTCAGGATGAAGAAATTTACACCAACATTAACTCCAAGTGTACTTACATACAGAAGTGTAAACTTATAAAATTGGATGATAGCATGTTGTTTTTTTTCAAACGTCCAATACTTATTGAGAAGAAAGGCAATGATCATTCCGCAAATATATGAAATCAGTTTGGCAATATTGGGATCTAAATTTGGAATCAGGATAAAATATAGCAAGCAATCCACAGCAACAGCCGACATTCCTACTACGATGAAACGCAATATCTGTCTAACATGGCTATTCATTAAAGGGAAACTGGCTTTTTCCATTGATACAATGCATCCAACTCAGATATTTTGTCTTTATTTATAAATGTATCCAAATGTAAACGGTAGGGATGCCAAGCACATTTATGGAAGAAGCTCTGCCAGTATTGGAATGTTTTTAAATCCGTAGGTGTACCCCAACCAATATAATGATCCACCTCAAGCACTTTTACATGTAATCCCATCTCGATTAGTTCATTGAAACAGCTATCTATATAAAATTCACCATTCACTCGTATATTTTTTGCAAATAACCGGTTGATAGCCTGTTGAAAATAGCTCGCTTTTCTAAAATAAAACGTCCCAACAATCGCATGATCATCATAAGGATGATCACTGATTGGCTGCTTTACGGATACCTCTGTTACACGATTCTGTGTGTCCACCTTCACCCATCCATACATTTCTGGATTTACTTTACTAGAAGGATGTCTTCGAAACGTCCATATAATGGCATCAATATCATCATCATGCATTAATTGTTGATATACGGCCTCATTCCATAAGGCTCCGTGGTCACAGGCTGAAATAAGTAAGGATTCATCCAGATTTATTCTATCCAAGGCTAATGCACAGGTTTTCGCCTGCCCTTCCATTAGCTCTTCTACCACTAAAATTTCACCCGACTCCCCATACATTCTTAGGTCTTGTTCTATATCATAGCGCTGCATATGTTCTTCCAAGCACATTAAAAATTGTTTGTTAGCCTTTGGTAAATATGCGTTTGCTTGTATAAACATCGGTTTCCCAGAAACCTCTATAAAAGGCTTCGGCAGCGAATAACCATTTCTAGCAAAGCGACTCCCCGCACCAGCTAATGGTAGTATGGTTGTCATTGGATATATTTCCTCGGCTTTGTTTCCTTCCATAACCCTATGAAAATAGCTCGACCAACGTTGGTATGCTTCCATATCCTCTGGCGTCCCCCATTGAAGCATATGTTGTATTTCGTAAATGAATGTATGCAATCCGTCCCTTTGTAATAGGTTATAAACGAGACTGACATAGTATTCTCCGTTCACATGGATATTCTTTTCCATAAGTTCTGTAAAATATTTTTTTACAAAAAAGCCTTTTTTAAAGTAATAGGTTCCGCTTGAAGCAAATTCCTCCATTCTATTCGAAGTGAACGGCTGTTTTTCTTTTATTTCTAGCATCCAGTTATGCTGATGACGCATAAATGCATAATTGGTTGTTCCTAACATATGGGGATGAAAACCTCTATACGCCGGTATGGCACCGTCAGCATTTCTTTCTCGAGTACGTGCTAGAAAATCATCATAGCTCCAGTAGCAAGAGAAGTCACAATAATTAATAATGACCTCTTCCTCATCGTTTATTTCCTGCATAGCTCTTGTAACTGCATATACTGGTCCCTGCTTATGTGGTGATATACTAATAATTTTTCCCTCTGGAGCAATCCGCCTAAGTATACTTTCCATATTTGTGGCTTGCAGGTGATCCTCTCTACAAATAAATATAAAGCCCGTTTCTTTGGGAAATAAATTCACTACATGCTCAATCATTGGCATGCCATCCACTTCAATTAATGGCTTTGGTTGCTGGTAACCTGCTCGAACAAATCGACTGCCTTGTCCTGACATAGGTATAATAATTTTCACTTTCATCCTCCTAATCCCTTATTAACGCGCAGGAAAACCTCTACTGTTAAACGTTTACTTTATACGCTCTGTCTAAATTTCTCTGCTTCCCAATCGCTTAAGTACCGTAACTCGTTATTATCTAATGGTTGTTCTTCACCATATAACGATGCAAGTGTCATAATATGTGCTTTGAATACTTCCTCCGTTTCTTTTGCTTTTTTGCGATTTACAGACACAAAAAATAAGTAGCCTTTATAAATAACTACTTTCGGTAGAGTTTGATACATATCCATATACTCTTTTAATGCTGCTACGTCCTGTTTACTAGTTACATTTACAGCGTAGTAACCACAAAACACAAATGTATCTGGACATAAAGGCGGTTTGTAAAATAATGTTCGCACATGCTGGAGCATCTGTGTCAAGTAAGGATCCTCCGATAAATAAGCAGTGATTGGGGAGCTGTCAACAGTGTACATTAGTTGTGAAAGTTCATTGCTAAGTCGATAGTGATCGAAATAAACACCTAGAAGCTTTTCAATGGTCATAACAACATGATTGGTTAATCGCTTCACTTCATTTGCGTCATCCGCGCTAACAATTAATCCGTGATTTTGTAAAAAGATAATCTGAGGTAATTGCTGCCATTGATCTAGATAGTTCACACACCTCTCGTTTAATTTGATAGCGAGATCGATCCCGGGTGTTTCGTATGGAATAAATAGAGCTTCAGGAAATAGCAACTGTAGTTGGTCTCTCCCATTTTGTTTACATGTAAACATATTTACGACGATTGGGTGCGTATGAAGCGTATATTTATAAAGCAGAGCATGTAGGAATGTTTCGATAGATGGTCTATGGTCAACCGAATATACCGTTTCTTTCATTAAATTCCCGGCAAGCTGCTCTCGCTTTTTTTTATCTGTTTCATGTAAGACTTGTTCATTTTCTAGGATTTCCTGTATCTTATTAAGGCTAACTTCTACAAAGGCATCCGTCTCATTTACATCCGACAGCAGTTGTCCCGAGGCTTTAATGAGCATCTTTCCATTCGCTAACTTAACAGAGGAATTGCCACCTCCAGCTTGAATTAAATCGAACCGTTCCCCAGCGAAGCGTGAAAGCCCAACAAATAGCTTCTTCTCCTCAACCATGTTTCTATCCACTCCCTTCCATAAACTGGTTTTATAACAGCAGGCGAGGTGCTGTTAAATTTTTTCGTATACATGCAAAAAGTTCCCTATAGCTAGTGGGTTTTTATGAGCAGCCTTTTGATTCAACCAAAAAGATGTTATTCCTAATGTCGATGCTGCTACGACATCTTTTTCATAATGATCACCAATCATAATGACTTCTCCTGCTTCCATTCCCAATTTGTTTAACGCAAGCTGAAAAATATGCGGATGTGGTTTTTCTACACCTGCTTCTTCACTCGTCACCATGTAGTTGATACGTTCTTGAATACCGAGATAGACTAGCTTCCGATGCTGAATATGAGTCGTCAAATCCGTTACGATACAAATTGGTATTTCTTTCGTTTTATTTAGAAAAGCATGAACACCTTTTTTCAGCCGCATCGCTGGTAAAAATGTATCCCAATATAACCGATACGCTTCTAATGTATGTACTTGCGCATTTACGTGTAAATATTCAAACATCCGTTGAAAATAAAGCATTCGATTATGGGAAGCTGCAGTAGCACCTAGATCTGCCTTTACAGAATTCTTTGCTAGTTGAAACACTTGCTCCAGCTCCGCATAACTCCTAGATGTATGAGAGGCTATATAAGCAAATACGGCATCCATCCCCTGCTGATGCGCATATTCATAATCATATAGTGTATCATCAAGGTCCAATAGGATTGCTTTAAAATCCATTGCAATTACCTACCTTTCATTTTCTCACTAATAAATACGAGGATAATTAATTGTATAAATGCCTCATAGCCATCCCGCCACTCAATCATATGGCCTCGAGTAACTTCATTTAAATTTTCAATACAGAGATTAGCTAATTCATGGACTGTTTGCCGATCAATTGGCGCATGTAATTTTATCATCTGATGCTTTAAATTAGCGTGATAATCATGTGTATATGAAATATTTGCATTATCCATTTCCTCCAATACATGCTCGAGAAAAACATCCGCATTACAGGTGATTGTTAATTGAATTGCAGGATTCTCATCTGGGTTCCCGATCGCAAATGGCTTATCTGTATAATATTTGATAATAATATCGGCATATTCTTTTTGCGGATAGATATATTTCTTTGCATCTTCCACCCTAGCGTCAATTTGCTTCATTAGCTTCTCTATCGAGTAACCACGTTCGTTACAGTCTCGTATAATCTTCCAATGTCTTCGCAATTGTTCATCTGTATCCAGATAAATTTTTAGATCTAATACCTTTCTCGTTCTGGCTAATAAAAGTGGATGTAGTCCACACATGACAATAAAATCATTCGGGTCTATCTTCTGGGGATTTGTAAAGCTCCCCTTTTGATGGTCGTATTCAACGCGTTTTGCCGAGTTACCATTCTTCAACCTTTCTAACGTAGACGCCTGTTCATGCAGAAAATTGGCCTTCGGGTTTAAATGGGTATACTCTTTCCACTTCTCATGACCTCGCTCCCATTTATGATCACCGTCTCCTTCAACTATAAGTAACCTCTCGGCACCAAATAAATTCATTAACCCTTTTGTTAGTGTTGTTTTTCCAACACCACTATCGCCGCCTATGCCAATTACGGTTGGCCTTAACCGCACTTTGTATAAGGAATTACTAATAATGCCATACCTATAAAAAATCCAAATTAAACATAGCAAAATCCCTTCAAATAACGTAAATATCAAATTAGGTACAAAGCTATCATTCTGATCGATATGAAAGAATTCAGAAATAGCAAGTAATGTTGGATTTGTATTGGGATAAAAAAAGATAAAATAACCTAAATAAGCGGTAGTTAATAGTAAATATTGATACATATTATGTTTATTCTCATACGTCTTAATAAAAAAGAATGACGCAAACACAAAGGACCAGGCATACCAATGAGGCATTGGTGGAATAAATAGCACAAATGCAAAATAAAGCATGCCTAAATAGGTATACAATAAATCAGCATTAATTTTATCGAATCGAAAAAAGTGAATATAAATTAATGCAATAACAAGCGGTGCTACATAAATCTTGAGATAGTCAATTTCCAAATATATATCGAGCATTTTAAATTGATCTTCATAGTAAAAAACCGATAGTTGATACCCCTTTGAAAATAGAAAAGGGCTTGATAAAAGAAACCAAGTCCCAAGTGTGATTATACTGAATCTCATTACATCAATCGTTCGATGCATTTTCAAAAAATAGATAAGAAGTAATGGCAAAGCAAAAATTGCTGGCATTTTTAACGACAATCCAACCGCAAAGAAAACCGCAGCAACGACATGCTGTTTGCGTAGTAAATAAAATACCGATAGCAATAAAGCAGCTATCGGTAATAAATCATGATGTGGATATAGATAACTCGCTATAAAAATAAGGGGGGAACCATAATAGATAAACATGACCCGCTTTTGCTTTGTCGGAAACGTTCGCAGTAGTACATAATAAATAAGTATATCTGCTAGTAATGTTGGTAGCTGTATAAAAAACGTTTGAAGATGCTGCCCATCCAATCCGAACAGTACAACTGGCCAGAAAAAAAGCGCTAATATAAATAGCATTCCTGATGGATAAGGAAACGTCTCAAGAAATTCTTTTCCCTCATAAAACCTAGTCCATGCATCACTAAATGTCCTGATAAAATGGTCTACACTTGGTATTGTTACATCAAACATATCCTTCGGTATCCAAGCATACATCGTGATCACTTTAAGACATGTTATACCAATAAACCACTTACTCTGAAAGGTGTCACTTCGATCCATCTTCATATCATCCCCCCTTATGGAATTTTCTTAAGAAAACTGAGCAAAATTCGCTCAGCCCTTATCACTACATGCTCAAATTTACGCTTCCTCTAGTAGCTATTATGGAATAATAGCTACTGCTTGACCACCACTCCGGCTGCCCACTTCCCTTTCCGTGGGGTTTGTCCTTCAGCTAACTTTTTTAGCAAAACCCGCTCAAAAAAGTGGATCTTCAGGTCAAACATTTCCCACAGGAGTTGAAGTGGCCGGCCTTCGCTATTATCAGGCTCTACAACGCTAGCATGAAGTAACACAGCTGCTTTTATACTCACGGATAGCGATTTTCACTTTACCCATTGGAAAAAAAGTCAACCTATTACTTATGACAAGAATTGTTGCACCTTCGCATAGCGGAGACTAATTACGTAGACTCCTGCGGGATTAGCGCGAGCCGAAAATCCACTTTGCAACGTGTTCTTCTTTGCAAAGTTAGTTGAGGCCGTGCCCCGGATAGCGAAGTAATTAGTCGGAGCATTGCCAATATACATCAAACATTTCAAAATAACTACTTGGCTTAACGCAGTCATTGCACTGATTTTATACTTTCTTAACTTATAAGAAAAACAAGTGATTATTTATGAGAAAAGGTTTTCTCTACTACTGGGTGCTTCATGAGTTTCGTGCTTACGATTCGTTTAGCAACATGATAGAGATAGTTAAACTCTTCTGTCTTTCGAAACAACAGATAAAACAATACATTGGGAATGATTATGCATATAGTACCTCTGAATAAAATTGTCCACATGGTATATGTGGTGAAAAAGCTTCTGGCAATAAAATCCGTTATGATAGCAGCTATAACAACAATTAAGGTATACACCATATATCGTATAAAGTGAAAGCGAACTGGTTGAAAAAAAACATATCTAAAAAGGATATATGGATCATACCAAAAATAAACGCTCCATCTACTTATAACCGTTCCTATGAACACTCCCGCCAAGCCAATTTCCTTTGCTAGTATAATGGAAACTAAAATATTTATTCCTGCTGCTATAATCGGTCGATATTTTCCCTTCCTAAATAAACCCGTTGTTTCTCTAAACGTAGTAGTCGCATTTTGCATACCCGCCGTAAAAAAGTTTAAGATTATGGCAAATACGATAAACATATTTAATACGTACTGATCGCCTAACCAAACGGTAATAAACGGATTAAATAAATTCCAAAGACAAATAGCACAGAAGCCAAATATCCAGAAATTAGTAAAGCGAATAACACGAAATATAAAATACTTCTTTTCCGCACTTTCTTCAACATGTAAGTTACCAACACTTGCTGTTATCGAGTGAAATAAATAGCCTAAAAGCGTAGTAATCGTGCTAATAATTAATAAATAATTGGCATACATCCCTACAAAGGCGATACCGGCAAAAACGGATATAATGATATTGTCTGCACCATGAATAACAACACCGCTAATCTTATATAAAAAGAGAGCATACAAATTACTAAAAAATTGTTTTCTATCTTTTTTCGGTAGCGTTGCATGTGCTCCTTCCATCAAAAATGGATACAATTGATTCGCTTTACGTGCTATATAAACATTCTCCATTACTCGGAAAGCGACCTGTGTAGAAAGAACGACAATATAATTTTTAGTTGTTAATAGTAATACAATCAAACATAGATTAGTCATAACGATAAACACACTGTGTATCTTTGATATTATATGATGTCGTTGATCTGCAATAATAATTGCTTGCTTATGCACAAAATAATAGGACATAACAGATTGCAATAAAAATAACAGATAGATTGCATGCAAATGATCAATTCGTGTATCACCATTTAGTAGGTATGGCAGAAATGGTAATAGTAATAGTCCGATGACACAAACAGCAGCGCCGATGATTCTATATGCCTTTTTAAATAGATTCATGTACGCTTGAATTTTGATCGTATCCTTTTCTGCCAACGGTTTATATAAGCTATAGATCATAGCAGTATCAAAGCCTAAATTCGTTAGTGATAAAATTAAGAGAACACTGCTGAACAGCCCTTCAACACCTACGTATTCGATACCAAGCGTATAAATAAAAACGGTGCGAACAATCATCCCCATGATCAGACTAATTACTTGTCCTGAAACCCCAAAGAACATATTTCTAATTGAGTTTTCGATTCTCATATAAACGCCTTCTACTTTATAAATTTTGCATTCGTATTCGATTTAACCGAGTGCGTACTCTGCGAATAATTATTGGAACGAACTTTGTTAGTCTGTATTTTAAAAGTGCTTTTTTTCTTTTAGCCGCAAAATCATACATTACGAACCAAGCCACTAATTCCTGATCCATAATTTTTTCCTGATTCTCTTTCATTCTGTCTTTAGATAGGTTCCACTGCATGATTCGCGCCGGTGTAAAATACTTCACGTTATCCTTTAAAAAATCGCTTATATGTTGAGATAGACTTCCTGTTATAGGAAATCCGAAATCACTTGGATCGCTACCCTCCGCAACAATACCAACTATTGTACGAACACATTTCTCGCAATGACAGCAATTTTTTTCATTTAAAAAACAGACCCTGAGGTTCACATCCGTTTCCTTGTTTGCGTAATAGTCTACAACTAATTTCACTTTTTCCTGCCGATTTATCTCATAACCGTCATGAAACACATGTCCCGAAGCAAATTTTATCTCATTATCAATCGTTGGATCCGATGCACACTTTGCCCTATATCCTCTAAAATAAGAGCTAGCAATGTATATACAGTTGATTTTCTCCTTATAGGCGATCGGGATAGCCGCAGAAATAATAGCTAAACTATGATGTAAGCCATGCCACCAAGAATCACCAAGTTTCTTTAGAAAATGTCTATCAATTTCTTGAGCGCTAATAAATGTCCCATAATTGGAATGAATAAGAATGTTATCAAGGTTATGGTCACAAGCAAATCGAGTCACGTGTTTTTTATCGGCATCCCATACCTTACTTCGTTGTACGGAATGCTGATGCCATCCATATTCGGTAATAAGTAAGGGCTTCTTTTCCTTGATCCGAATAAAGGTAGCAAGTGCATCAAGTCCCCCACTAAATAACTGAGCAGCTTCATGTTCAGGGGTATAGCTATTCTCTATGAGGTGATCCACATGTATTTCACCTGAAAAAATTACATCTGGGTACATTCGCTGATAGGCTTTCTTGATGTTGGCAAGGCAATCATAAAAGGATTTATCCAATTCAGAAACATAGATGGATGAATTGGTTATCCAAGCAAGTGGTGCGGTGTTCGCAACAAATGGAATAGCTGCTACACTAACCGGGACATCTTTCAAATCATCATTATATTGAAAAAAGAGATGATTACCTTGTTGAAAATACCGTTGGAGTTTCTTGTCTACACGAAACGAAATATCAATCCTTTTTCCATTCACTGCAACATCATCGAGTATAATAGCTTTCATTGAGCACCTCTAAATGACAATTCGGTATCGGACGTATTCACTTGCCTAAATTGTTGTAGCCACGTATTTATTCGCTTGAGATCTAGCTTTACATCAGTAGTAATCGCGGAATGTATGGTGGTTTCTAATTGACTCATTTCTCTTCTGTCTAGTTGATTAAGGTTATATGTCTCTCCCATGCCTCGCGCCCTTTCATCAATACCAATAATAATAGCTCGCTTTTTATGTCTCATTGCATAAATTCCTCCATGTAAACGTGTACCGATATAATCAATATCTTGAGACAATATTTTTTCATACGCTACTAACGTTGGAGAAACAATCTGAATCCCTTCTATATTATCGAGTGTATGAAAGTAATGCAGATCCTCTTTATCTTGAATCCAGAAATAGATCTTTTCATAATTTTTTTGTAAGACATTTATTAATAACTGATCGCATTCTTTATGTCTCGCATGAAAAGTAAGTGTAAAAACCACCGATGTAGCTTTATGTTTCGGAATTTGCAAACAAAAATCTGGCGTGAGTGACCATAATGTCGCACAGCCAGTATTAATTGCCTTCAGCCCCATATCTTCTACGAAACTTTTTGTTCGTTCGTCTCTAACACTATGAATATAGTCATGCGATAATACTTTTTTATAAAGCATTTTTGTATATCGCTTTATTTTAGTTCCTTTTCCTGCACCAACTCCAACCAAAATACTTCCTTTTAAAGGTTGATAATTAAATAGATTAATATTCCATTGTGGAAAATGGGTTAGCATATCCATTGTCAGTAAATTGGATCCTCCGACAAATTTGTATTTCGCATTACTATATAGTTTTACACGGTTAGAGCCTCTAACCACTTGATACCAATGAAATGGAGCTAAATGCGTTGGTAAGGTAAGTACGTAATCCTCCTTTGTAATTTCCGTTAAGTGCTCTCTCACACACTTCATAATAATGTCATCACCCTTATTCAGAGACCCTACAGATGTATCTAATAATACAATATTATCCATTAAAGACTATGACCTCCCTGCGACTTCTTGTTCAAATGTCTGATATAGCTTTTTGATTTCTAATTTATTGCTATAATCCAATTGCTTGGTATTCTCTACTAGTCTTTCTCGGTAGGATGTATGATGAATCAGCTGCTTGATGCCGGTAACCAAACCATCAATTCCGAGAGCACAAATGCATCCATCTACGTTATGCTTAAGCTGACTTGCAGCGGTTGGATAATTGGTAATTAGAACTGGTTTTGCTAAAATTTGCGCTTCTGTTACTGTCACTGCTTTTCCTTCATATCTAGAAGGTTGCACGTAAAGATCTGCTGCTTTCATAAAGGGATACGGATTGACTTTTTTCCCTAATAAGAAAAAATGATTTTGTAGGTGATTGTTGGCGATCAATCGATACAGCATTTGCTCATCTCCACCATAGCCAACAACGTACCAAGCAAGGTTTTTATAACCACTATCTATTATTTGCTTTAATGCTTTTATCGCCATATCAATCCCTTTCGCATGAGATAAACGTGCAACCGTTACGATCTTAAATCTAGTATCGTTTAGCATCGGATTTTCTACTTCTTTTGTTGCCATCTTCCTAACAAACATAGGTGATATCATATTCTCCACTACTTTTACATCAAGTCCTTTATATACGTTTAAAAAAGCCTCTCTGCATGCCTCCGAAACCGCAATAATCGAGTCGAATTTAGCCCACATATCGTAATCCATTTCTTTGTCAACCTGCACTGTTGAATAATCTGTATGTATCCAAGCGATTTTATGATGTGCTTTCACCTTTTCAGCAACAAAATAATGGGGCCATAAATAACTAATTGCAACATCATACTGCTCTTTTATAGTCGGTAGCATCGGCAAGGTATATTTCCACATGAGCTGTGATTGATAATAGCCTGGCTCCGAAGCTTTTAATTTAAAACCGTTTATTTGTGCATGTAGCTTCGCCATTATTCTGGAAAAACCTATCTGGTAATGCCGTTCTTTTATAACGGTTGGAATGGACTTACGAAATGTCGTATACGCTGGTATTTCAGTTAATATATTTACGTTATGTGGAACGAGCTTCAAAAATTCCCCCTGCTGTCTATACAGCATTAAATCGACATGGTACGTATCGTAATCTAGATTTTCAAGTAAGCTAAGGAGACTCCTTTCTACCCCACCAACCTCCATATCAAAGGAGGCGATAAATATTTTTTTCTTCATATACACCACCGCTATCGGATATATAAATGCCCATCAGCTTTGCAATAGCTAGGGAAACCGAATATCCATTTTTTTCGAAAGCAGCTTTCACTTTCATCGTATTCTTTTCTCTCTTATACACCATGTTCATAATTTTATCTGCCCAATATTGTGGCCCTTCCTGCAAAGAAATTCTCGAGATTAGTCCTAATTTAAGGTCTGCCTCCGGTTGAATTGCTTCGGAAACGATACATGGTAAGCCACTCGCTTGTGCCTCTAGTAACACAAGACCCAGCCCTTCATAAATGGATGGAAATAGAAATACATCCATTGTATGCAGAATGGTAGGAATATCCTTGCGAAGACCTAAAAAACGAATATTCTGATCAAGCTTTTCTTGTTTAGCAGTTTCCTGAAGCTCTTTTTGTAACTTACCTTCCCCAACAAGAATTAGCATGACTGTAGGATCTTTTTGTCTACAAACTTTTAGGATTTCCAGTAGAAATCGATGATTTTTAGCTGCGATGAATCTACCAATGTGACCAATAATCCGCTGATTTGATAACCCTTCCTCCCTCTTAAACTGTTCTACCTGCTTGTGATCCTTATACAAAAAATGCGTATACTCAATTGCATTGGGAAAATAGGCATACGTTTGTTTCGATAGCCCTCTTCGGCCGAATAGATAGTGACCAGCATGATTACTACATGCTAATAAATGCGTGGAAAATAGCTGAATGAGCAATCGCATCGTGGGCTTATAGGCTTTTCTAATGATACTGTTGCCTTCATCCTTCGTCGTATGTGCATGCGATATTCTTCGCTTAACACCAGCTAGATAACCGGCTGTCATAGCAACCCCGCAGTGAAATAGCGTATGTGCGTGGATGGCCACATATGGGCCATAGTGCTTGATAGCATGATAGATCTCACGAATTGAATTTGTCTTTGTAAGCGTAATAACGCTACCACCTAAACTTCTAATTTCCTGATCATAATCCGCTTCTTCACTACTGTAAGATATAAAATCGAATTGTATTTGTTGATGGTTTAGTCTTCGATAGATATTCATAAGCAATGTTTCTGTTCCACCACGATTCATTGCACCAACCACATGTAATACTCTAATCGGCTTCTTCTGTTTCATTTATGATCTCCTTTGTAAATTTAAACAGTTCATTTTATTAGCCTAAATCATCTTTCTCCTTTTGCCACTTTGCAAATTCAATCACTGCGCGATATTCATGAAGTTGCCCCTTGTCAATGCCTGTTCTCTTTAGTTCATTTACAAAATCTATCCACTCATGCTCTGGCAATTTTGCATCTTTATCATCTAAGCCTAATATCGTTCGGAGATCGACATCCAACACAGCTGCGATTTTCTCTAATATTTGGATCGATGGATTATGATTGACATTCCTTTCCATACTGCTTAAATAAGATTTCGATATATTTGCACGTTGTGCGCATTCTGTTAAACTAATTCCCTTTTTTTTACGAATACGTTTAATATTTTTTCCCAACATCTCCTATACCTCGCGTTTTCCTATAATAAAAAAACTCCCATTTGGGAGAGAACGCTTAAACGCCTTTCGAATACAAGTAATAACTCGAAACTGCTGCTCTTCCGTTAAGTTTGACCCAGAAGGAAGACAAATCCCTGTTTGAAACAATTGTTCGGCTACGTGAAGGTTTTCTTGATGTGGATAGTACGTAGCATCGTAAAAAAGTGGCTGTAAATGAAGAGGCTTCCAAACTGGTCGTGCTTCTATATTTGCTTCTTCTAAGGTCCTTAACACCTCGTCTGCTGTTGTGTTCGTAGCCTCTGGACTAACGGTAAACGTAGTCAGCCAACGATTGGATCTTGTGTTTTTTAGCTCTTGCATAAATTGAATACCTGGTAAATCTCCTAATAATCGTTCATACCTATCGAACACCTGCCTTCTTGCAGCAACACGTTCCTCCAACACACGTAATTGTGACCTACCAATCCCAGCTATAATATTACTCATTCGGTAATTAAATCCGATTTCGCTATGTTGATAATGTCGTGCTTGATCGCGAGCCTGCGTCGCAAGAAAACGCGCTCGTTGTATAGATTCAACATCGTTTGAGATGAGCATCCCCCCTCCGGATGTAGTAATAATTTTATTTCCATTAAATGAGTAAATTCCATACTTGCCAAACGTACCGGAAGCCTTGTTTTTATAGGTGGTACCTAGGGACTCCGCTGCATCTTCTATGATAGGGACTTCATAGGCATTACAAATCTGTACGATGGCATCCATTTGGGAGCTTTGTCCATAGAGATGAACAACAATAACTGCTTTCGGAAGCTTTCCCCGTAAGACAGCATCCTCCATTGCCCGCTTTAAAGCTTGCGGTGACATATTCCAGGAATCAGGCTCTGAATCTATAAAAACCGGTTCTGCCCCTTGATATAAAATGGGATTAGCGCTAGCAACAAATGTTAACGTAGAGCAAAACACCGTATCTCCTCTCGTAACATTCATCAAACACAGCGCTAGATGAATAGCGGCCGTTCCCGAGCTTAGCGCAACCGCATCCTTAACACCTACTCGCTCAGCCATCTCTTGCTCAAACCTATCTACATTTGGGCCAAGTGGGGCAATCCAATTCATCTCAAACGCCGCTTCTATATATTCCATTTCTGTACCACTCATATGTGGCAAGGATAGATTAATTCTTGGCTCTGTCAATAAGCTCACCCTCTTTTTTCGTTTTATCATTATTGACGAATCTATCTATAATTCGTGTAGGGGAACCAACAGCTTTACTATAGGCTGGGATATGCTCAATAACGGTAGACCCTGCACCAATAATGGACCATTTTCCTAGATGCTTTCCTGGTATGATAGTAGCTGATGAACCAACATGAACTCCCTCACCCGTGCTTACATTCCCCGCTAATGTTGCATTTGGTGAAACATGCGAATAATCACCTATTATACTATCGTGCTCTACAATTGCTGATGTGTTGATAATCGAGTACATTCCTACTTCAGCATTCGCATTGATTATCGCATGAGGCATAATTACTGATCCAAACCCAATGGTAGCAGATTTACTCACTATAGCTGACGGGTGAGCTATGGATAGATAATGCTTTGGTAACAATGGTAGTTGCTCCACAATTTCCTTTCTCACTTTATTGTCACCAATAGCAATAACCACCTTAGTTCCTTTACGTAAAAGCTTTATAAGATAAGATACGGGTGCATGAATGACACCTTCTATCTGAAATCCACGTTCATACTTATCATCTAAAATAGCTACAACATGATAATTTTCCTTAGCAAATATCATCTCTTGTACAACCTTGCTATGTCCACCATCTCCTATGATAATGATCCGCATCTTATTGGGCTTCTTTCGTGCCATGAAACTTTGTCATTGTTGCTGAACCCTGTTGAGTTATCCCTTCTCTTTTAAGCACTTTAATAAAAGTTAAAACTAAGATTCTACTATCTAATAGGAGATTTTGATTTTTTGCATACCAAATATCTAATTTAAATTTTTCCTCCCACGTAATTGCATTTCTTCCATTTACTTGAGCCCACCCTGTTATGCCAGGTTTCACCGTATGACGAAGTAACTGCTCTTCGTTATATAATGGAAGGTATTCCATCAGTAGTGGTCGAGGACCAACAATACTCATCTCACCTTTTAGCACATTAATAAATTGTGGAAGTTCATCTAAGCTGTATTTTCTTATCCACTTACCCAAAGCTGTTAAACGTTCTTCATCTGTTAATAGGACGCCATTTTTCTCCTTTTCATTTATCATCGTTCTGAGCTTATACAGCTGAAACGGTTTATGATGCAAACCAGGGCGTTGTTGTTTAAAAATAATAGGACTTCCCAATTGCAGCCTGACCCCCCCAGCAACGATAAGGAAAATAGGAGAAAATAAAATAAGGATACTAATGGACAAAAAAACATCAACCAATCGTTTCATATATTTAACTCCTTTCTATGAAGCGTTTCCCTTATAAAAACTGCCGTATACACGAACAAAAGCGCTAGCGCCTGATTAGAAACGGAGCAACGAAGTGAGTCGGCAGAGATAAAGGAATCACAGTGAGCTTACGAACCGATGATGACTTATCGTAGAAGGATTCGTGAACTCGCCTAGTTTCTGGGCGCTGGAGCTGAACACGGCTCAACACGCCCATATTTATCCACAAGGCAGATCCTTCATTTCCTAGATTAGAAAAACGGAGCAAAATTCGCTCAGTCCTTATCACTAAATGCTCAGATTTACGCTTCCTCTAGTAGCTATTATGGAATAATAGCTACTGCTTGCTTGACCACCACTCCGGCTGCCCACTTCCCTTTCCGTGGGGTTTGTCCTTCAGCTAACTTTTTTAGCAAAACCCGCTCAAAAAAGTGGATCTTCAGGTCAAACATTTCCCACAGGAGTTGAAGTGGCCGGCCTTCGCTATTATCAGGCTCTACAACGCTAGCATGAAGTAACACAGCTGCTTTTATACTCACGGATAGCGATTTTCACTTTACCCATTGTAAAAAAAAGTCAACCTATTACTTATGACAAGAATTGGTGCACCTTCTCATAGCGGAGACTAATTACGTAGACTCCTGCGGGATTAGCGCGAGCCGAAAATCCACTTTGCAACGTGTTCTTCTTTGCAAAGTTAGTTAAGGCCGTTGCCCGCGGAAAGCGAAGTAATTAGTCGGAGCATTGCCAATATACATCAACCATTTCAAAATAACTACTTGGCTTAACGCAGTCATTGCACTGATTTTATAGTTTCTTACACTACAAAAAAGCGCTGAGAGCGCTTTTTTAAGGCTTCTTTTAATTGAGTAGAAGAGGAGAAGCATTATAAAGTTGGATAAAAAGCCATTAAAAAATCCCTGCATTTTTTATCAGGGATACATTCGTTTTATTCCGTTTTGTTACTTCCTCATAGCCATTTAGATTAGTAGATTGCCATCTCCACGTATCCTTACACATAGCGTCAATTCCTCTGGTTGCTTGCCACCCAAGTTGTTCTTTTGCTTTCGAGCAATTTGCATAACAAATGGCTGCATCCCCAGATCTTCGTGCTTCTATCGTATAAGGAATAGTTCTACCAGTAGCTTTTTCAAATGCAGCTATTACTTCTAATACACTGTATCCTCTACCAGTACCAAGATTAAATGTATTTATACCTGTGGAGGATTGTACGTTTTCTAGTGCACTTAAATGACCAATAGCTAAGTCAACCACATGAATATAATCTCTTATTCCTGTCCCATCTTTCGTAGGATAATCATTTCCAAATACATGAAGCTTATCTAACTTTCCCACAGCAACCTGTGAAATATAAGGAAGTAGGTTATTCGGTATACCATTTGGATCCTCTCCTATCAAGCCACTAGTATGCGCACCAATTGGATTAAAATAGCGCAATAAGGCTATACTCCAACGTTGATCTGAAAAGTATAAGTCTTGCAGCATTCCCTCAATTATTTGTTTCGTACGTCCGTAAGGGTTTGCTGGCTTCAGCTCCGTATTCTCATCAATCGGAACTTGATTTACAGCACCATATACTGTGGCCGAGGAACTAAACACCAATTTATTGACCCCATGCTCACGCATAACCTCACATAAAATGACGGTGCTATGGACATTATTACGATAATATTTAAGCGGGAATGAAACAGACTCACCCACTGCTTTATAACCAGCAAAATGCATGACCGCTTCTATATTATGCTTAGCGAACACCTCGCTAACACTCGCTTTATCTAATAAACGGATAGGATATGCTTTCACTTGCTTACCAGTAATTTCCGTTATCCGCTTTAATACATTTGGATTACTATTTTCAAAGCTATCCATAATAACGATGTCATAACCTTTATTAAGTAGCTCCACACAGGTATGACTACCAATATATCCAGCCCCTCCAGTAACGAGAATGGTCATTTTTCTCCCCCTTTCGTGTTCCATACAAGGTAATCACTTTCATATAAAATTTGTAGGCTTATTACATTTTCATAATAATAATAAGCGAAGTAGCAAATTAAAATTCCAAAGTAGATAAATTTTTGGTCCTTTTCACGAAATAGCTTTACAATCCATGAAATAAGAATTAACTGATATAACTCAAAATAAATGGAAATTCTAGCGAATATCCAATTCTGCGTAGATATCAACATAAAAATAAATCCTAATAGCGACATATTTACAATATAATCACTATTTGGAGTTAATTCCCTTAATTTATTCCTACCTAGAAAAGCAATAAATAAAGGCACCGCACCTACCGCAACCCGCAGGATATTCGACCCACCTTCCTCAAAGCCTTTATAGTGACCATATTGGGTATCCTCTAGTGCTGAAAATAATAGTGCTGAGAATTGTTCAAATCCAACTACGATGACTAAAGATACCGTAATTAATACAAGAGTCGCTTTGGACCATGCCTTAAATCGCACTAAAAAATATATAGGTAATAGAATAAGTGCGCTTTGATGAAACAAGGAAGCCAAACAAATAATCAATGCATATTTGATAAAACTTCCTTCCGTTACATATTTTATTGCTGTGAAAGCAATTGCAGCAGCTAATACTTGCCGTATGCCGTTCATAGATACAAGGAATAAACCACCTGTGATGTAGACATACAAACTAAGCTCTAGCATTCTTGAATAATGGTATAAAACAAAAATAATGAACACATTTGTGATAAGAGCTGTTGTAAAAATCAAGATTTGCGGATCTTCTGAAATAAAATTTTTTAATAGCATTTGTAGCAAACCAAAACCGATATCCTTTTGCGCTATTACTGTATCCCATGTGAAATTATTAAGCTCATAGGAATATTTGTAAAAAAAAGTATCTCCAATATTAGATCGTAGTCCGGAAATGACTACAAGAGATACTAATGAAGCAAAAACAAATAATTTATTTGGTCGAACCGCATCAACTACGCCTGGAACGGTAATTGGTGTTGCCACATATCGGGCTAAAAAAGAAAATGAGAAAACGAGTATAAGGTTAAACCAAAGCAAGGCCATATGATTTTTCCTTTCGGGATAAAGTAAATCTTTATTGGGCTGAGGTCATTGTGGTAGTAGTCGATCTAAACTTAATATATAAGAACAATAAAAAGCCAAGTGGTATAGCTAATATTGTAAGTGTTTTTACTGGTGTTTCTTTGAGAAATGAACGATTATTACTTAGCATACTGCTTGATACATAGTGGATAGCCTGCCTAAACTTAAAAGCAGTACTAGCGAACGGTAACTGCATTAGCTCTTTACGATAAAAGGAAAAGCCCTTTGGGTTATTTCGATACTGATTTATCATATTATAAGAAGAACCATCAGGTAGATATTCTACATGGCATAGTACTTGATTCATTAATAACATCTCATAATCCCTATCTAGCATAAAATATTTATATGCTAGTCCTAGATAGTTTTCATTTTCAAATAGTGGATAGTTATACTTCCGCGTTAATGCTGTTCGATAGACAAGCTTCTTATCCCCTTTAACACCATATCTGTGATAAAGATTAAATAATGTTGATTGGCTGACGTGCTGTGGTAACGGAGTGCCAATAATCTTATTATGCTTATCTGCATCAAGGCCAATAATTCCACTAACTTGTTCACTGCCATAGTCATCCCAAAATGATAGAATCTTTTCAACAGCATCCGTTGGCATATAATCATCTGAATCGATACAAACATTTAATTCTGTTTGGATACGTTCATAGGCAGTGTTATGTGCACCATGCATCCCTTTGTTTGGCTGCCAACAATAATCAATTTGTATCACATCTTCTTCTTTCCACTTTTCTACTAATTCCCACGTATGATCCGTCGAACCGTCGTCCACAATTAACCATATAAAATCTTCAGAGGTTTGTGCTTTTAAGCTTTCGTAACAATGGTGAAGACAATAGGCTCTATTATACGTGGGAGTAAATATCGTTATACGTTTCATACAATCTCCTCTCGTAAATTGATGTAAGCGTCTTGGGTTTCACGTGCGGTTTTTCGTATATCATATCCCCTTTGCGACACTGCATCTTCATACATATAACGAGTGAAGGCAGCTTTATGACATTTCATTATCTGCTTGATCCAACGATCCTTAGCATTAAGTTCTATATATTCTATAAGACCGAATCCCATATCCACTTCTTTCGTAATCGTATTAGCAATGATGCAGGGTAAACCTGCACTTTGCGCTTCAATCAATGTAACCGGTAACCCCTCATGTAAAGATGGAAAGATAAACGTATCAAACGCCTGTAATAAAAGATGTATATCCTTTCGTATACCAAGTAAACGCACATGACTTTCAAGATTCAACTCACTAATTCTTTTTTTCACTTTTGATTTTAATGGTCCATCCCCAACTAATAATAGGACGGTATTAGGTATTTCACGTTGTATTTCCTTAAATAATTCTAGTAAATATAGATGATTTTTTTGTCGTGTAAACCTTCCAACATGACCTATTACAAATGTATTTTCTGATATACGCAGCTTTTCCCGCATATCGTTGCGTAACTGCTGAGAAAATTGAAATTTATCTGCTTCAATGCCGTTCTTTAGAATAAAAGCTTGCTGTGCCTTATTTTTAAACAACCAATTTGCTGCAGCTTGAGAACATGCATAATAATGGGTAGCACTCTGTGTAATAAAGCTGCCTGCAAAGCTCTTGTATAGTTTTGTAGCTAGACTTCCTTCACTTTCCGTATTGTGGCTATGGGATATTCGAATGGGTACATTCGCTGCCTTAGCTTCTCGAAGAACGAGTCCACTCATCTTATCGAGGTGGGAATGAACAATGGAATATTCTTGATTTTGTTGAAAAAACTGTCGTAAACCCCGCCTAAATCCATGATGCCCAACATCCGTAATATAAGGGATCCGATGAATACGTCCACCCATCTGCTTAATTGTTGCATCGAATTCACCTTCTCTACACGTTAAAAAATCAAATTGAACCCTTGTTCGGTCCATATTTCGATATAAATTCATCAGTAGCGTTTCTGCTCCCCCTCTGTTCATATTTACGACAACATGAAGGACTCTTAGTGGGCTACCCATACTTTCTCCTCCCCTTCGTTCATATACCTTTTATAAATGCTATGCAACTGCTCTAGTACCAAGCTTTGACTATAATATTGTAAAATTGTATCACGAGCATTTTCACCTAATGATTGCCTTTGTGCTGGTGTTTCAGATAGAAGCTTTATTTGTTGAGCAAGCAATCTAGAATCCATTTGTGGTAGCACGATACCATTTTCATTACACTTGATTAATTCCCTATATCCTCTATTATTCGTAGCGACTATTGGAATACCGCATGCCATTGCCTCCATAATACTTACGGGTAAGCCTTCTCGATAACTGGAACCCAACGCAATATCACAAATAGGCAAGAGGTTATGTACATCCTTACGAAATCCAAGAAATTGGATAAGATGTTCCACGCCAAGCTTTGTAGCTAACTCCTTACAAAAATGGAATTGATCACCCTCCCCAACAAGGAGTAGCTTTACATTCGGGAGCTCTTCTTTTAAATAAGCTAAAGCATGGATGAGGAATTGCTGATTTTTATTTTTGTTAAATTCTCCAGCGTGAAATAGTAAAAAGTCATCTGGTTGAAACCCGAATGACTTTTTTTGTATTGCTTTTTTTGCCTGGTCTATCGGGATAAATGTAGCTGGATCAACACCAACACCATTAACCTTGTTGATCTCCCCTGCTTTAAAACCATGCTTCACCGCTAATTGATAGTCCTCATTATTAATTACTATTAAGCTATCCGATAAACGAGCAAGATACTTCTCAATAGGATAATAGATGAGCCAACTTTTCCATGATCCTCCTTTACAAAAATGAAATCCATGTGCTGTATACAAAACCTTCGTCCCTTTCTTTCTTCCCCTCCTTGCCGCCATTCTAGTTAACATACCACCCATAGGTGTATGACAATGGACGATAGCATAC
The DNA here is from genome assembly GCF_034190895.1 of Virgibacillus sp. M23. Classification (NCBI taxonomy): domain Bacteria; kingdom Bacillati; phylum Bacillota; class Bacilli; order Caryophanales; family Bacillaceae; genus Virgibacillus; species Virgibacillus sp. M23. The sequence goes on from NZ_JAWDHA010000023.1 coordinate 42,491, forward strand.
TGTTGTTTCTCGATTAATGATTTTAATTGCTTATAGCCTTTCCAATTTGCTAGACGAAATGGCGATCTGTCAATCTCGATATTATATTTATGATCAACATAAGGTAATTCCATTGAACCTTTAGCAGCAACCTCGACTTGCCAGCCCTGCTCCTTAAACCACTTTAAATATGGCAGATGAAATGCTTTAAAATGATAATCTACGGTTGCACAGAATAAGATTTTCTTTGGCATACTCTATTCACCTTTTCTTAAAGACTACCTAGTTAACTCTGTTTCTACTACGGTTGCAAGATAATCTAATAATGGCTTCCTTAAGTTCTCTCGCTGCAATCCAAAAGCAATAATTGTTTGCATAAACCCTAATTGGTCACCAACATCATAACGTTCACCAGCAAATGCATACGCATAAACAGATTCATATGCATTTAGCTTTGCTATGGCATCCGTTAATTGAATTTCCCCTCCTGTACCAGGTTCCTGTGACTTGAGAATTTCGAATATGGCTGGAGTTAAAATATACCTACCTAAAATAGCTAAGGTAGATGGAGCCTCTTGTTGCTTCGGTTTCTCAATTAGATCCTTGACTTGGTACAGATGATTCTCCATTAACTGTCCAGCTACAATCCCATACTTGGATACATCTTCTCGTTTTACATTCTGCACACCAATAACCGGTGACTGGCAATGATAAAATTGATTCAATAGTTGCTTTAAACACGGTGTTTCTGCTTTCACAATATCGTCTCCTAATAAAACAGCAAACGGTTCATTACCGATAAACTTACGTGCACACCAGATAGCATGCCCTAAACCTTTGGGTTCTTTTTGCCGTATATAATGAATATCCACGAGTGTTGAAGAACGTTGTACGGCATGTAGCAAGTTGTATTTCTGTTTATTCATAAGACTTTGCTCCAGCTCAAAGGAATGATCAAAATGATCCTCGATAGCCCGCTTTCCTTTCCCTGTTACAATAATGATATCCTCAATCCCTGAAGCAACTGCTTCTTCTACAATATATTGAATAGTAGGTTTATCAACAATTGGCAACATTTCCTTTGGCATCGCCTTTGTAGCAGGTAAAAATCTAGTACCTAGCCCAGCCGCAGGGATAATAGCTTTCCTAACCTTCATATTCTGTTTCCCCCACTTCATTTCTATATGGTGACTACCGATTCAGATTTATGGATTGTCTTACTATTTGCTATCTCTATTAATCGATTCTTTAAAGCGTGTGAATCTAAACTCGTATACGTTGTTAGAATATCTTGAATGCTCTCTATTTGGATCTCTGTCGTTTTCCCAATATAAATTTTTGGATAAATCTGTTGATCTACTATTTCCTGTTCAGTAAGTAGTTCCTCAAACAGCTTTTCCCCCGGCCTAGCTCCGGTATAGGTTATCTCTATATCATCAAGTGTAAAGCCCGAAAGCGTGATTAAATTTTTGGCAAGGTCAACGATTTTAATAGGCTCTCCCATATCTAGTACAAAAATTTCACCCCCATTAGCTAATGCACCAGCTTGGATAACTAGCCTTGAGGCTTCAGGAATTGTCATGAAATAACGAACCATATCTGGATGTGTTACGGTAACTGGTCCTCCTCTTTCGATTTGCTTTTTAAATAATGGTATAACGCTTCCGCGGCTACCTAATACATTTCCAAACCTAACAGCGACAAACTTTGTATCACTTTTTCTATCCATATCCTGAATAATCATTTCTGCCAGTTTTTTTGATGCACCCATGACACTAGTTGGATGAACAGCCTTATCTGTTGAAACCATTACAAAAGTCGTCACCTGATGTACGCTGGCAGCTATTGCTACATTCATGGTTCCTATCATATTATTTTTTACAGCTTCTTCTGGATTTTTTTCCATTAATGGTACATGTTTATGGGCTGCAGCATGATAAATAATATCTGGCTTGTGAGTTTTTATCACATCCATCATCTTATCCTTATCTTGAATATCTGCAATAATTGCTGTGATTTCAACTGCATCATTCTGCTTTTTTTCCTTTAACTCCATCTCAATGGTATAAATACTGTTCTCACCATGACCTAGCAGTATTAAATGACTTGGCTGAAATTCTATTAGTTGTCGTGATAATTCCGATCCTATCGATCCACCGGCCCCTGTTACAAGAACCCTCTTTCCTTGAATATTTTTGGAAATACTTTCGATATCTATATCTATCGGTTCTCTTCCCAAGAGATCCTCCACTTCGACATCACGAAATTGATTTACAGAAACTTTCCCCGTAATCAGATCCTCCAGTAAAGGTAAGATCTTTGTTTCTGCTTTAGTTTTAGCACATTCCTGAATAATGGGCTTTAGCTCCTTTTCAGGTAAAGAAGGAATAGCAATAATAATATTATCTACTTTACGTTCTTCAACAACATCGACAATCTCCCTTACGCCACCTATAACAGGAAGTCCTAAAATATCAAGATTTTTCTTTTTGCTATTATCATCAATAAAGCCAATTGGTAGCAATCTACATTCACTATTTTTTAATAATTGTCTTGCAACCATTGTTCCTGCTGATCCGGCACCAACTATCAAAGTTCTCACTTTTGTTGTTCGTCTATTTATAATAGAATCACGGTACAATCGCCAAACTAATCGTGAACCACCAATAAAAAACAAATGTAGCAGCCATGTTATCATTAAAAATTTAAGTCGTATTTCTTGTAATGCAATGAATTGAACAACACCTGTAACGAATGCAGCGTAAGTTACAATTTTTAAAAGTAGCAATAATTCATTTGTACTTGCATATTCCCATACTTTTTTATAAAGTTTATAAGATAATGAAAAGAAATAATGACTACATAAAATAGCAATAGTACTTATCCATAACAATGTGTTCTCGACATGAATAGGCTCCCCAACTAAAAAACTACTTATAAAAATGGCAGAAAGTACAATACAGGAATCAATGCAGATAAAAAATGATAACCTTTGTCGATATGTCACAAACTTCCCTCCCCTCATACAAACTTTCTTATGTAAATAGATTGGGCATCTAACCCATCCTCACACCACACTATCGACGACTAGCGTCTAAGGTTTGACAACCCACAGCATGACCGAGTGCCTACCTTGATAACGGCGAGTAGACATCACCATAAACCAGTTTTAATTCTTAATAACGAACAATTGGTTTAAAAAAATTTATTTGTATTTTTCATTGATAATAACTCCCATTACATTCGCTTTCGCCAATTCAAGCACTCTTTTAGCCTCGATAACGTCCTCTAAATCCGTCTTCCCTCTGCCTACAAGTAAAACCACACCATCACTATAATTTGCCAGTAACCTTGTTTCTGTATATTTTAAGATAGTTGGAGAATCAATTAGAATAACATCATATATCGTTTTGAACTCTTTCAATAATTCCTGCATCTTCGCACTTTCTACTATTTCAGCAGGGTTAAAAATACTCGAACCACTTGTAAGAATATCAAGCTCACCAATTCCCGTCTGATTAATAACAGAGCTCCATGTTAAATCTTTTGTAAGCAAATTCGTTAGCCCTAAGCTTTTTTCTTTTTTAAAAACACTCTGTACGGCTGGACTTCGTAAATTAGCATCAATCAACAGTACCTTTTCATTTTGTTTAGCCATCGTAACAGCTAGATTTGAAATAGCTGTTGATGTGCCTTCCCCGCTTCCTACCGATGTAAAGAGAAATATTCGATGATTTGGATTATTGGTTAAAAACTTCATATTGGATCGAATTGTTCTAAATTCATCCGCTATGATCGAATCAGGATAAGCATGTGTTATAAGATTTCCCTTCTTCATGTATTTACGCTTACTCTTACTTAATATCAGCTGTCTCACCCCTTACGTTTATTTCTCTTTGTCTTCTTCTTTTTACAAACTTTTTCTTATTCACGTTCGATATCGATCCAATTACCGGTACACCAAGAACCAATTCTAACTCACTTTCTTTTCGAATTGTTCCATCCAAGGAATCAAGTAAAAAAATTAATCCTAAACCAGTAATGGCACCAAATATAAATGAAATAATTACTATTTTATGCTGTCCACCATTTATAGCTTGATGATTTTCATCCGCAGAAGATAGTAATTGCACCTCTTTAAAATCTAAAATATCGGCAATTTCGCTTTTAAACGCTGTAGCTGTCGTATTGGCGATTTCAACAGCTTGAGCAGAGTCGCTGTCCCTAACAGAAATCTGTACCACTTGTGAATCTTCTATTCTCGCTACCTCAATTTGTTCGGCAAGCTCTTCAGATGTTTGTGATAGCTGTAATTCTTCTTTCACTTTATCCATAATTAATGGGTCGGTAATCATTACCATGAGTGTCTTCATATATTCACTATCCACGCCAATAATCACCCTTGTCGACGTTTGATAAATAGGGGTATTATTAAAACTGTTATATAGATAGCCAGCTGATGTAAAAAGAATGGTAATGGCAATAACTAGCCATGCTCTTTTTTTTAACAAATCAAATACTTCTTTTAAGTTAATATCCTTCTTCTTTTTTTGTATATTTATCGTTTCATTGTCCATGAAGGTACCTCCCCTATTATTTATGAATGCTTTACTTTCTTAATAACATCCCTATCATTCTTTATATAGAACAATTAAAGCAAAAAAATTACTATTTTAGCAGGAAGCAAGATATATTAGTAAACCGTCTAATAGTTATTTATAGTTTAGTTCTTTATAAAGAACAAGTCAACAATTAATTTTTTATCATCCTGTTTTTATATACATGAATTTACTACAAAAGCTCAATAGTCCAACCACAGTATATGTGCAAATAATGCACTTTAGAACAGATTATTTAAAAACAGCGAAGGACGCTATAACATATATGGATATTTCGATATGTTATGTTCCTATGTGAGATGATATTCAATACATTGATTCCATGATTGGAATGAAAAGGTACGACTCCTACGGAATAGCGTGGCCAAGTGAGACCCCGCAGAAGACAAGCGATGAGAAGGCTCACGAACCGCCCGTGGAAAGCGTCCGACTGTAGTGGAAATGAACAGTATTCTACTATTCAGCTTTTTCATATTTCAATATGACTAGCTAATTGCTGAAGTTGACTCAGTTTAGAATGGGAAAGGAATAATTTGTTTTTATGGACCTATAACTTCAACTCATCAAAACCTAGTTGAAAAGCTCATATAAACAAAAAAACGGGGTTGCCCCATTAAATTCATTTAGAATCGACTGTTGGGACAGTCCCGTTTTCTATAACGACGTAGATTAATTTTTACTACCAGACTAATTACCTTTTGGTACCTGTTAAATTAGCTATATACACTTCGTACAACATTGGTTTGCGAGCGATCCGGTCCAACAGAAAAGATGGATAATGGAATCTCCGTTAACTGAGAAACACGTTCTAAATAATGACGTGCATTCTCAGGGAGCTCGTGCAAGCTTTTCACATTTGTGATATCTTCTGTCCATCCAGGCATTTCCTCATAGACTGGTTCACATTCAGCAAGTGCCGCTAAACTTGCTGGAAATTCCTTAATAATTTCCCCTTTATAACGATAAGCTACACAAATCTTCAATGTTTCAATACCTGTTAGTACATCGATAGAATTTAAAGATAAATCTGTAATACCACTTACACGACGTGCATGACGAACAACAACACTATCAAACCAGCCAACACGACGCGGTCTCCCTGTTGTTGTCCCATATTCACGACCAACCTCACGAATCTGGTCACCAATCTCATCATGTAACTCCGTTGGAAACGGTCCATCACCTACACGCGTTGTGTATGCTTTGGAAACACCTACTACATGATCAATCTTTGTAGGCCCAACACCAGAACCAATGGTTACTCCTCCAGCAATTGGATTAGAAGATGTTACAAAAGGATAGGTTCCTTGATCAATATCAAGCATGACACCCTGCGCACCTTCGAATAATACTCTGCGTCCATCGTCTAAGGCATCATTTAATACAACAGATGTATCACATACATATTTAGCCATTTGTTGCCCATAATCATAATATTCTTCGAGAATATCCTCTACTTGAATAGGTTCTACCTCATAAACCTTCTCAAACAAACGATTCTTCTCTTTTAAATTTTGCTCTAATTTTGCACGAAACGTTTCTTTATCCATTAAGTCCGCAATGCGGATACCGCATCTCGCTGCTTTATCCATATATGCTGGACCAATTCCTTTTTTAGTCGTTCCAATTTTATTTTCGCCTTTTTCTTCTTCCTGCAAGATATCTAATTTTAAATGATATGGCAAGATGACGTGAGCACGATTACTTATCCGTAAATTATCTGTAGATACATTACGTTCGTGTAGATAAGCAATCTCCTCCACAAATGCCTTTGGATCGATTACCATACCATTACCCAATACACATGTTTTTTCATTAAAAAATATTCCAGATGGAATTAAATGTAATTTATACGTGATGTCATCAAATTTAATCGTATGCCCTGCATTGTTACCTCCTTGATATCGTGCAACAACCTCTGCATTTTGCGATAGGAAGTCCGTAATCTTTCCTTTCCCTTCATCGCCCCATTGTGTTCCAACTACTACTACTGATGACATGGTGCACCTCCACTGAATTAATATATATTATACGTTTTTCTTTAATCACAAAAGTAATTTTATCAGTATAAAATCAGATAGTCAATTCAAAACACGAACATTTATATAGAAATTAATGTAATTGTTCGGTAAAGTTGATTAAAAAGAATCAAAGCGCAAACACCCGTTTAAAAACGTAGCGGCTGGAGCACGTCAACGGAGATAAAAAATTACGGTGAGCTTGCGATCCGCTGATGACTTAGATTAGGACAATTTGTGAAGTCGCCTAGTTTCTAGACGAGGGCTCAACACGCCACTATTTATCCACACACGCTAATTTTATAATTTCTAAACATAAAAGAGGCTGGCACAAAACACAACTTCTTTACTCAAAATACGAATAATCATATTATCAATCTGAGTATCATCGCCACATCGTGAAAATATACGCGCTTTCCACGGGCACGGACTCCGCTAACTTGGTAAAGAAAAACACGTTACCTCGTGGATCTTCGGACAAACTGTAGACATAGTAACTTGATATTTTGCGAATAACTGGCTATGTGTTAAACCATTCTTAAAAGCCAACAATACTTCATATTTCCATTCTACTGAATATGATTTGTGAGTCATAAAAACTCCCCTTAATGTAGAAACAGATTTTTACTTTTTAATCTGTCTACCTTAAGGGGAGCATATCATTTCAACTAATTATCGTTCGTTTTAATTGTCTCTTCATTCTTTTTTCTCACTCTCTCTAAATTAAACAGGGACTGGTGGTACATCACTTTCTTGATAACGATGATCTAAATCAACGAATTTATTGTATTCCTTAACAAAAGCTAATTCTACATTTCCTACTGGACCATTACGTTGTTTAGAAATAATGATTTCGATTATATTTTGTTTTTCCGATTCTGAATCATAATAATCATCACGGTATAAGAAACCGACGATATCCGCATCTTGCTCAATACTACCAGATTCACGTAAGTCCGACATCATTGGGCGCTTATCCTGTCGTGATTCAACACCACGTGATAACTGTGAAAGGGCAATTAGTGGTACATTCAATTCCCGAGCTAGACCTTTTAAAGAACGGGATATTTCTGATACTTCCTGTTGTCTATTTTCCTTGGAATTTGCACTACCCTGAATAAGCTGCAAATAATCGATCAATATCATTCCAAGCCCATGCTCCTGCTTGAGACGACGACATTTAGAACGTATATCAGCAACACGTACTCCAGGTGTATCATCTATATAGATCCCAGCATTCGATAAGCTCCCCATTGCCATAGTTAGCTTACTCCAGTCATCAGCTTGCAACTGACCATTACGTAGTCGTTGTGCGTCAATATTTCCTTCTGCACAAAGCATACGTTGAACTAATTGATCTGCTCCCATCTCTAAACTAAAGATAGCTACATTTTCATCCGTATTAACGGCTACATTTTGAGCTACATTCAACGCAAATGCAGTTTTACCTACAGATGGACGGGCAGCGACAATAATAAGATCATTACGCTGAAATCCAGAAGTAATCCGATCCAAATCTCGGAATCCAGTCGGTATTCCTGTCACATCAGCACTTTGATGATGAAGTTGTTCAATATTGTCATAAACATCAATTAGTACATCCTTGATGGCCTTAAATGCTCCAGAATTTTTCCTTCCAGAGACATCTAAAATACTCTTTTCTGCCTCATTAACAACATCTTCTACTTCATCTTGTCGTTCGAAACTAGAAGTAACAATGTCTGTTGCTGAACGTATTAGCCTTCTAAGTAATGCCTTTTCCTCTACAATTCGACAATAATAACCGATATTAGCTGCTGTAGGTACACTTTCCGCAACCTCTGATAAATACTGAACGCCACCAGCTTCTTCTAACTGCTGTGCATTATGCAAATAGGAAGTTACTGTGACAACATCAATCGGCTCCCCACGATCAGCAAGGGCAATCATGCTTGCAAATATCCGCTGATGACTAGCACGATAGAAATCTTCTGGTACCAGTATCTCTGAAGCAGCAGAAAACGCATCTGGATCAATGAAAACCGCACCAATAATGGATTGCTCAGCTTCTATATTATGTGGTGGAGTACGATCATTCCATGACTCATTCATTGATTGTTTTCCCCTCTCTGAAGATGTAAATCTAAGCGCAGGGCGCCTGTTTTACTAGATGTTTCTACAACGTATTATTTTTCTGCAACATGTACTTTGATTGAACCTGATACCTCTGGATGTAGCTTAACCGGAACAGTTGTATAACCTAATGCTCGGATAGGTTGGTCCAATTCTATTTTACGTTTATCAATTTTATACCCGTAGTCTTTCTTCAATGCTTCAGAAATTTGCTTGCTCGTTATAGAGCCAAATAACCTACCATTTTCCCCAGACTTAGCACTTAGTTCTACAGTTAAGTCCGCAAGCTTATCTTTTAGATCCATTGCTTCTTCCTTTTCTTCCTGTTCTAGCTGCTCATCTTTACGCTTCTTCGCTTCTAATGCTTTCATATTACCGTGCGTTGCTTCTTCAGCTAGGTTGTTCTTTAATAAGTAATTACGCGCATATCCATCAGATACATTTTTAACGTCGCCTTTTTTTCCTTTTCCCTTTACATCTTTAAGAAATATTACTTTCATTCTGATTCGCTCCCCTCATAATATTCATCTAAAATTTCTTTTAATAATCGCTCTGCTTCTACAATTGTCATATTATCTATTTGTGTGGCTGCATTCGTCAAATGGCCACCACCATTCATTTTTTCCATAATCACTTGAACATTGACGTCTCCTAAGGATCTAGCACTGATCCCTACCCTTCCATCCTTCCGCTCTGATATAACAAAGGAAGCTGTAATCCCACTCATTGTTAAAAGTATATCAGCTGCTTGAGCAATTAGTACAGGGCCATGAACTTGCCCTTCTTCTGCACTAGAAATAGCAATTTTATCTCGATATACTTTCGATCGCTCGATTAGTTTACTTCGTTCCACATATACATCAATATCTTCCTTCAAAAATTCCTGAACGAGTACTGTATCAGCCCCTTTTGCTCGAAGATATGATGCTGCATCAAAGGTTCGTGAACCTGTTCTTAGTGTAAAGCTTTTTGTGTCTACGATGATTCCTGCTAACAGCGCTGTTGCTTCAAGCATTCGTAGCTTTAATTTTTTGGGTTGATATTCTAATAACTCTGTCACTAACTCAGCTGTAGAGGATGCATAAGGCTCCATATATACTAACGTTGGATTTTCGATAAACTCTTCTCCACGTCTGTGGTGATCGATGACCACCTTATAATCCGTCTTCTGTAAAAGTGTTTCACTAGCTACCATTGATGGACGGTGTGTATCAACTACTACAACTAGACTTCTCGCACCGATAAGTGATTCTGCTTCCTCTGGATCTACAAAATGCTGCCATATCCTCTCTTCCTCACGAATCGCATTGACAAGGCGATATACACCTGTATCGATATCTTCTGGGTCAAATACGATATGTCCCTCTACATCGTTGGCAATTGCAATATTAAGGATTCCGATAGCAGCCCCTAATGCGTCCATATCAGGCGCTTTATGTCCCATAATAATGACATTGTCACTTGCCTTTATCAGTTCCTTTAAGGCGTGGGAGATCACACGAGCCCTAACTCGTGTACGTTTTTCCATTGGATTGGTTTTCCCACCATAGAAACGAACCTTTCCAGATTCATCTTTTATTGCAACTTGATCTCCACCTCGACCAAGTGCAAGATCAAGGCTGGATTGTGCTAACTCACCGAGCGTAGGTAAATCCACATACCCAACACCTACACCAATACTTAATGTTAACGGCGTATTTCTTTCACCAATTAACTCTCTCACTTCATCAAGTATCTCAAATTTCACTTTTTCAAGCTGAGCCAAAATCTCTTTTGTCCCAACAGCGATAAAGCGCTCTTGAGATGTTCGCTTCAAATATAGTCCATGATGTTTTGACCATTTGTTTAAAACAGAGGTAACTTGTGAATTCAAATGGCTTTTATTTGTATCATCCATGTTCTGGGTAATTTCCTCATAATTATCAAGGAAAATAAATAATATAACGGTTTGTTCATTACGGTAGAGGTTTTGTAATTCTGATTGCTCCGTTCGATCAAATAAATAAAGAAGTCTCTCTTCCTTCTTTACTGTTGTCTGAAATACATAACCCTGTAATTCAAACCAAATTTCATCCTTATTTTCTTTAATTTTTGGTATTAAATCCTCTGATAACGAATGCAGAGAATTCCCAACTAAACTGTCATCATCAAATTGATTCATATATGGATTTGCCCATTCAATTTTATAATCCTCACTAAACAAAATAATACCAAACGGCATTTCCAATAATGCTTCTTCTCCCACTTTTTTAATTCGGTGAGATAATGTTGTTATATATTGCTCCGCTTCATCTTGAAGCGTTTGCTCAGAACGGATACTATAATAAAGCGAAACAGCTAAAAGCACAGTCATGATTAGTCCTACTACCCACTGGAAATACCAGATAACACTAAGCAGAATTATAGACAGCACATAAATGACCCATACATGATTTCTCAGTGTTGGCTTCTTTTGTTTATCTGACATCACATTCAGCTCCTACTGTGCATTACCTTTATTTTCATAGATCTGCTAATCCTTCTCTGCTAACTTATCTCTTAACCCAAACCCTAAATCAAATATTCCTATAAAGCGAATAATAAATAACATCATAGGGAAAAGCACTCCGATCACCACACAAATTATTGGAAATGCTTTTGTTATCTTCTTATAGTTAGCATAGAAAAACAGAAATGAAAAACCTTGAATCGTAACGAGCATTTGTGTTAAAAGTAATAAGTTTTGGGTCGCCATATATTGCAAGCTTTCCGGGTCCGTAAAAATAAATGCAAATAACAAAGCAATTACATATACAAAGATGATTGAATTCGGAAATCGCAATTCACGAAATGGTGGAAACCGCAAGTCTTTCCGTTCTATTCGATTTAGAAATTTATAACTGAACCATTGACTGAGAAATGCCATTAAAATAGCAATTGTAGCTAAGAAAAATGGAAACAGAGTTACAAACGCATGGATCGTTTGTTGCATGATCTCATCAATTTCTTCCAACTGCGCTTCAGCAGTGAATTGTTCGATCACACCTGTTGACATCTCCATAGATTCGTTAAATATTTGCTCCATTGCATCTATTACATTTATCTGAAATACAAATTGTGTAAAAACAAATGCAAATAATAATCCGATGATAAACCCAAAAGTCCCCCTTGCCCATGTCTCATAAGCAGAGAGGTTTCGATAAATAGAGCTACCAATCATAATCCCGCCTAGCCCCATTAGAACTGTCATTGGTAACGTATAGATCGTTGTAGATAAGATCGTCATTACAATAGAAAAGGCAAACATGATTAGGGCTGGCTTCCAATCATACCTTGAACTATAAATAATAAATGGAATTGGCAATAAAAATATGGATACTATCGGTATAATTGGGACAAACAGGCTCACTAGCAATAATCCCATGAATACCAGTGTTAATAGCGCCCCGTCAGTTAGTTGTTTTGAATGATTCATTTTGCACCCCATCTTACTTTGGTTGTAACTACGTCATTATAATATGATAACATGTTTTCGTTGCAAATGGTTGTCGAAAAGCGTAGAAAAAATTATTTCCCGGGTAATAAATTACGGAATGAAGCCATAAAGGAGTACATATTTCTACAAGAATTGTAAGTAATTGTTATATTATCTCGCTTTCTTTCTTTTTTATGATAAATGTCATCCTTTTTTCAACTACTTAATAAGAAATTGTCCTTCGTTTCCTTTATAATAGTAAATGAAACTAATATGTAAGGATGACTTATATTGATTTTTCTAAATGCGTTTTTACATAGTATCAAATTACCTAGAAAGAAAGCAATCTTTCAGCTTAATCGTATAGGCATGGACATTACGATTATTTACATGTTTATTCTATTACTGCTTATATCTATTCCGTCTCTGATTGATCGAATCACAAATTCTAGTAGCCATAGCGCTGATCTTAGCTTTATCTTTTTGATTATTTACTTTTTCATTTTTTATTATTTGCCAATGGCTATTATCGTTTTTATATTACTTTCTGCTATAGCGTATATTGGTACTAACTTAGCGAAAATAATGGGTAGAAAACTAAAATTCTCGATCATTTGGAAAATGACTGCCTTTACTACGACGGTACCGTTTTTTCTTTACGCGTTAATAGCATTAACTACCCCAATTAGTGATCATTATTTATGGTTTTTTTGTGTTTATTCCCTTGTATTGCTAATTATGATTATATCTGTATATCCAAAACGCCGAACAAAATAGTCGAGCACAACTTATGACAAGGAGTTTTTAAATGAAATACCTCGTTCTGTTATTCTTTAGTTGTATTACGCTAACAGGTTGTTCCCTCTTTAATCAAGAGGAACCATTTCAAAAATCTACAGAAGCTAATAAACTCTTAGTTTCTGCCGCTGCAAGCTTAGCTGATGCTTTACCAGAGGTTATTACAGCTTTTGAAGAGGAATATCCTAACATTAATATAACCGTCAATTACGGAGGCTCTGGACAACTATCGAGACAAATTCAGCAAGGGGCTCCTGTCGACATATTTTTATCTGCAAATCAACAATGGATGGATACGCTTACAGAAGAGAAATTAATTGCTGAAGATACACGTACAGACGTTATCGGTAATCATTTGGTGTTAATTGGTAATAAGCAATCTTCACAGTCAATAGCTTCTCTTCAGCAGCTTTCCGACATGCAAATTGATCAAATTGCAATCGGAAATCCTGAGAGTGTGCCTGCTGGTATTTATGCCAAAACAGCATTGCAAAATAGTGGTGTTTGGCAGTCGTTAGAGGAGCAATTTGTGTATGCAAAAGATGTACGTCAAGCACTTACTTATGTAGAATCAGGTAATACAGAGCTTGGTTTTGTCTATGCATCTGATGCTGCTATTTCAAATGATATACGAATAATAACAGAAGTCGATGAGACGCTATATCCAGCTATTGTGTACCCTGCTGGCGTTACTTCATATAGTACAAACCGTCATGATGCAGAGACCTTTATCCATTTCTTGAAACAAGATAAGGCTGCGGCTATTTTCAAGTCCTATGGCTTCCGTAACATCCATTAATGTGCAAAGGTTGAAGTAGATATGGATTATACACCATTAATTTTATCAATTAAAATTGCTGGCATCGCAACTTGTATAGTATTTTTGCTTGGTGTAAGTTGTGCGCGATTAATTTCGCGAAATCAATTTCCAGGAAAACGGCTATTAGAAGCATTGTTTCTACTCCCACTTGTTCTTCCGCCGACTGTAGTTGGTTTTGGGCTTCTATTCATCTTCGGTAAAAACGGCCCAATTGGTCGTCTTTTACTCCAGTGGTTTGATTATCAGATTGTCTTTACTTGGGTTGGTGCAGTAATAGCTGCTGTGGTTGTATCATTTCCCTTGATGTACCAAAGTGCTGCTGCTGCATTTCTAAAATATGAGAAAAATCTTGAACACGCAGCACTTACAATGGGAGCATCTAAATGGAAAGTATTTTGGACAATTTCCTTCCCCTTAGCATGGCCAGGTTTGGTGGCAGGTTTTGTGCTTTCCTTTGCAAGGGCTCTTGGGGAATTTGGGGCTACTTTAATGGTCGCTGGTTATATACCTAATCAAACAAACACCATTCCTTTAACCATTTACTTTGCTGTAGAATCCGGAAATATGCAAACTGCTCTATTTTGGGTTATAGGTATTGTTATTGTCGGCTTTACTGCAATCCTTTGGCTTAATTGGTGGAGTGGTAGAAATATATTGAAGCTTACCAAAGAATAAGATACATCCAGACCTAGTCTATAAACGAATGTGACAATAAGAACGTTAGAATAATAGATTTGTCGCGTTTATAGCTTGATTTTTGATAAAGGAGCGAATTGTTCGATGCTTTCCGTTACGATCGAAAAAAGACGAAATCATTTTATATTAAATACGGCATTCGATATTCATAATGAAATCGTTGTCCTATTCGGACCCTCAGGGGCAGGTAAAACAACGATCTTAAATTGCATAGCTGGGCTAACTCATCCCGATAAAGGCAAAATCAGCCTTGGAGAGCGAACTTTATATCAGAATAAGCAGCAAAAGCCCGTTCCTATTCATAAACGTAGAATCGGCTATTTATTTCAGGACTATGCATTGTTTCCCCATATGTCAGTTGAAAAGAACATTCGTTATGGGATGAAAGATCCATTACTTGTTGAACAATTAATAGATATAACTCGGATACGCCCATTACTCCAGCAATATCCACAACAAATATCAGGAGGGGAAAAACAACGTGTAGCATTAGTTAGAGCACTTGCTACCAAGCCGGAAGCTCTGTTATTAGATGAGCCATTTTCCGCTTTAGACGAGAAAACGCGTGCGGATTGCCAAAATGAATTAAAACGTCTTCATGATTATTGGAAAATACCTGTTATTTTAGTTACACATGATAAACAGGAAGCCGACATCCTGGGAGATCGAATCCTACATATAAAAGATGGGTCCTTGCATTCCCCTTAGATTACTTTATAAAAGCAACTAATACATGTATGAAACAAATGTGCTTTAATTAAACAAAACTAGAAAAAATGATTCGTGCAACGAAGTGACTCCGGAAATATACTTCGCTTTCCACGATTGACTAGAGCTATGTATTTAAGATCTCATTTAGATTGGCTTGTAGCTAATTTCTTCTTTATAAGAAAAACCGGGCAAAAACCAGCCCGGTCCTTTCCTGTTTGCCATAGCTAGAGCACATCCGATAGTTTGTATTCGTGTCCTTGTACTCCTTTATAATACTCCGGATACATTTCTCCTCCACATTGTTCACAGCTGAATCTTGGTGGCGTAGTTGGGTCTCCGCCATCCATCAAATCAAACTCTTCTACTACGTTATACGGTATCTTTTCTTCTTCATGACACATGAAACAATGATAGTTGACGTAGGTCTTCTTTGGACGTAAGTGGTCGGTTCCTTTTTTCTTCTTCCCTTTTTTGCGTCGTTTGTTGATCTGTGCGATAGTGAATCAACCTTTCTAAATAATTCCTTGTTTCTTTTGTTAATGCAATCTTTATTTCTAATTTCCCATTCTCTAGACACACTTCTCCCTTGTATTCATAGTAATTGTCGCAATGCGAGCACACAAGGGGATCTTTTTGACCACTAGAAATAATACGCTCTCTCCAGGTTTG
>NZ_JAWDHA010000024.1:0-57192 GCF_034190895.1 Virgibacillus sp. M23
AAAGGGAAGTGGGCAGCCGGAGTGGTGGTCAAGCAGTAGCTATTATTCCATAATAGCTACTAGAGGAAGCGTAAATCTGAGCATGTAGTGATAAGGACTGAGCGAATTTTGCTCCGTTTTTCTTATTCTAGGAAGCTTTTGTCAACCAATCCTTCTAAATTAGGCTTATCTTTTAAAAATGCTAATTCATAGGATGAGTTGGAAAATTCTTCAAGAACTTCTGGTTCAATATTGAATGTGAAATCAATTCGTTCCCACGCATTATCAATCACCGTTTTGGATAGATCCTGATCCGTAATTTCTTTTATTTTATTAATCGCTATTGTTTTTGCTTCTTCTGGGTTTTCTTGAATAAATGCTGTTGCCTTTTTATGTCCATCCACAATACGTTGAACAAGTTCTGGGTTATTCTTAATTAAATCCTGAGAGGTTACAAAAACAGCCGCAGGTAACGTATCTCCCCAAGCTACTTCTGGCGTGTCAATTAATACCTTTCCGCTACCTTCGACTTCAATGACTGAAGCCCAGGGTTCAGGTACAGTAGCTACATCAATTTTCCCTGAAGTAAACATACTATGATAGGTCGCCGGTTTACCTGTTACATGTTTCATCTGACCACTTACCCGATCGGATGTTAAATGATATTCTTCTTTCATTTGTGCCTCGAATTGCACATCATGCGTACAGCCAACTCGCGGGGAAATAAATGTCTTACCAGCTAGATCTTCTGGACTTTCTATCTCTGCGTTATTTCTAGCCATTATTACGGTTCCTCCAGTAGATCCAGCTGCGACAATATTAATGTTCGCTCCACTAACAAAATGATTCATAGCTGGACCAGGGCCAACCAATCCACCTTCAATTTCACCTGTTTCCAATGCTGTCATAAATGCTGAACCATCAGGAAAATATTGATAGTTCACTTTTGTTCCACTAGGTAAAGTATCTGCGTATAAATCTTTTTCTTCAGCTACCATTCCTGCAACATGATTAATGTTTGGGAAATAACCAATCGTTATTTCCTCTTGATTACTGTCTGATTGATTATTTGCACATGCTGTTAATAAGCTTGCAAGCAATGAAAATAAGAAAATAAATCCTGTGATTCTTTTCATTTTTTAATCATCCTTTCATCTTAATAATCCCCATCGTTTCATTACAGTATGCTCCAGCTTTGAGAATACGAAATGATCGACAATAGCGCCAATAACTCCAATGATAATGATGATACCTATTACTTGATCCATTCTGGCATAATCTTGAGCGTAGCTTAAGGAGTATCCTAGACCTGGTCCATTACTTAATAATTCTCCAGCCATTAATGCACGCCAGCTAAAAGCCCAGGCAAGTCGTATACCTGTCATAAAGTAAGGGATTCCAGCAGGTACCTCTACTCGGTAAAATAACCTTAGTCCTTGCGTTCCCATTGTTTTAGCTGCTCGAATAAGCTGAGGTGAAACATTTTGAATAGCAGACCTTACATTAATAGCCATAACGAAAGTACCACCTAAAACAACTACAAATATAACCGAAAATTCCGTAAATCCAAATAACATAATGGCAAGCGGTACCCATACAATACTTGGAATACTTTGAAGAGCTATCAAATACATACCAGCTGTTTCATCTGCTTGCTTTGATTTTCCGAGAATAACCCCAATAATTGTTCCAAAGAGAATAGCTAATGACATTCCAAAAAGTAAATGTTTAAAGCTAGCTCCTAGAGCCTTTACTAAATCACCACTTGTAAAGCCTTCGTATAAGGCGGTAGCAACGGTAATTGGGGAAGGGAACACAATTGCTTCAAAAATATTTAGAGAATAAATAAATTGCCATATACCTATAACAACAATAAGAAACATAATACGTTTAGCTGCTATGCTGAATTTCATCTGCTAATTCTTCCTTTAACACTTTATTTATTTCCGTTTTCAACAGATTCATAATTTCTTTTTCTAACGTAATTACTTGCTGATTTTCACGATCACGAGGCCTTGGAAAGTCTATGGTAATATCTGAGATAATTCTCCCGGGACGAGTTCCCATTACAATGATACGATCAGATAGTTTGATAGCCTCATGAATACTGTGCGTAACAAATAAAATGGTTTTCTTTGTTTGTTGCCAAATTTCTAATAATTTGTCTTGAAGGATATGACGTGTTTGTTCATCTAGTGCCCCAAATGGTTCATCCATTAGTAACACTTTGGGATTCATTGCTAAAGCACGGGCAATAGCCACACGTTGCTGCATTCCACCGGACAATTCATAAATATAATGATGCTTAAATTTGCTTAACTGTACCAATTTTAAAAAATGGTCGGCTTCGAGTTCTGCCTGCTGCTTATTCATGCTTTTTTTTAACGGAAAGGTTACATTACCTTTAACATCAAGCCATGGGAAGAGAGAGGGTTGCTGAAAGACCATACCTCGGTCGGGTCCTGGCTTTTTTATTTCTCGTTTTTCTAGTGTAATGCTACCTTCTGTCGTATTTTCAAGCCCCGCAACCATGGATAATAAGGTTGATTTTCCACAACCAGATGGCCCAAGAATGGATACAAACTGATTTTCAGCAATCGTTAAATCAATGTCAGAAAAAACTTCAAATGAAGTATGTTTTTGCTTATCGATAAATGTTTTCCCAACGTTTTGTAGTTTGAGTAGCAAGTTGCAACCTCCTATTCATTAAATTCCTATAAGAAAAGTATGATTTGTTTGGATTGCTATCATTATACGCAACCACGAGTAAATACGTCAATTGTTTTTTAGTTTCCTTTCATTTTAGTTAACGATGGTTGGTTTGATTTTTTAGAGGTTAAATTATATAATTATTCAAAACAATTATTATATTAGGAGTTTAATAGTTGAATGATTGGGGTAGACATCGTTAATGTAGGAAGGTTTCCCTTGGAAATCTAGGGATACTTAATTATATACAATCTTATAATAGTAATTTAATAGTAGGAGGAGTGTTACTCATGGAAGATCTTTATCCTTCAAGGCAAAATAACCGACCGGAAATTTTGAAGCGGAAGGATCCTGTTATTTATACAGATCGATCCAAAGATAATCAGGCTCCTATTACAAAAGAACAGCTTGATTCTTATGAAAAAAATGGGTTTTTGCAGATTAAAAACTTCTTCTCAGATAAGGAAGTAGTGGATATGCAGAAAGCCATTTTTGAATTGCAAAAGTCTCATCACAATGTTTCTTCTGACAAAATTATTCGTGAGCCAGAGAGTGATGAGATTCGTTCTATTTTTCACGTGCATCATGATGATAACTACTTTAAGAATATAGCAAATGACAAGCGACTTCTTGACATAGTTGAATATTTATTGGGAAGTGGCGTATATATACATCAATCTCGAATTAATTATAAACCAGGTTTTAAAGGAAAAGAATTTGATTGGCATTCTGATTTTGAAACATGGCATGTTGAGGATGGTATGCCACGGATGCGAGCAATAAGTGTGTCGATTGCGTTATCAGATAATTATAGCTTTAATGGTCCTTTAATGCTGATACCTGGATCCCACAATTTCTATGTTAGCTGTGTAGGGGATACTCCAGAAGATAATTATAAAAAGTCACTTAAAAAACAAAAACTGGGTGTTCCTGATGAAAACAGTCTACGCTGGTTATGTGATAAAGGTGGAGGTATTACTGCCCCAACTGGAAAAGCAGGTGCTGTAACATTATTTGAAAGCAATACAATGCATGGATCATCTAGTAATATGACGCCATATCCACGTAATAACTTATTTATGGTATATAATAGTATTGAGAATCGATTAGTAGAACCATTTTCTGGAGGAAAAGAACGTCCAGAATATATTGCAGTTCGTCAGAATGAATTGAGTTTAAGCGGTTGAAAAGAGGGTAACTAAGGGAAACTTTCCTTAATTAAGTATTCCTAGATGATTAGAAGCTGGCTACAAGTTATGCCTTGTAGTCAGCTTTATTATCTAGGAAATATTATCGTAGGGAGATTCTAGAAGTCTCCTCGTATCTGGCGCAGGAGCTGGACGCGGCTCAACACGCCATTATTTATTCACATGGTCTTATTTTGAACTATGACTATAGGTTTCTACAAGATTTCTCTTAAATGAATCGTCACAGTAAACCATTCAATGGTTGATACCAAATGTAATGATGAGAATTCTATCACAACAGTGGGAAATAGAGGCTATGGATTATGGTGAGATCTATCAACAAGTTCTTTCAAAAAATGAATATTCGTTCACAGAATATATGGTGAAACTCTCCGTAGTTACTTGATGGTATGTAAGCTTAGGGAGAGGATAGAAGGAAATCAAAAAAGATGATTAATTCTATTTCTCATCGGAAAATGGTGGGAAAGATAATCTTTAATTCAAAAATAATTTGGCATAAAAAAGAGAGAACTAGTATTCATCTAGTGCTCCCTTGTATAGCTATAATAAAAAATAAGTTCGCTTATTGTTTAACTGTATTTTTTTTCGTTACTTTTTCAATCCAATCAAAAGGATCTTTTTCTCTACCGTACTGAATTCCAGTTAGTGTATCATAAAGAGCTTTTGAAATTTTTCCTGTCTTACCTTCATTGATATAAAGATCTTTATTCTCCCAACTAAGTTGGCCAATTGGTGAAATAACTGCTGCTGTTCCTGTACCAAAAGCTTCCTCCAACGTTTCATCTAAATAAGCTTGATATAAATCATCGATTGCGAGTTTTTCTTCAATCACCGGTATATTCCAATATTGAAGCATTTGGATAACAGAATTTCGCGTTACTCCTTCTAAAATACTACCATTAAGTGCTGGTGTGTAAACTTTTCCATTAATCTTAAAGAATACATTCATGCTACCAACTTCTTCAATATATTTCTTTTCTAATCCATCTAACCATAGTACCTGAGTAAATCCTTTTTGTGCACATAATTCTTGTGCTTTTAAACTGGCAGCATAATTTCCACCGGTTTTTGCTTCACCCGTACCACCTTTTACTGTCCGAACGTATTGATTTTCTACAGCGATTTTAACGGGATTTATCCCTTCTTTGTAATAGGCCCCTACCGGTGATAGGATAACGATTAATTTGTATTGATGTGATGGAGCCACGCCGATAAATGGTTCCGTAGATATAATGAATGGACGGATATAAAGAGATGTTCCCTCAGCGGTTGGAATCCACTCTTTATCTAAATATACTAGCTGCTTAATCGCCTGCAGAATAAATGCTTCGTCAATCGGAGGAATACATAGCCGATCATTTGACCGATTTAGACGCTGCAGGTTTTTTTCAGGTCGAAACAGATGAATATCGCCTTCTGGCGTATAGTAGGCTTTTAATCCTTCGAAAACGGATTGACCATAATGAAATGTCATTGCGGAAGGATCAATCGTCAAAGGCTCGTAAGGTACAATCCGTGGATCGTGCCAGCCTAATGGTACAGAATAATCCATAATAAACATATGGTCTGTAAATACTCTTCCAAATTCTAGTTGATCGGTTTTCGGTTTTTCTTTTTTCACTGCACTATGGTTTACCTTAACTGTCCATTCTTCCATGTCACTATCCCCTTGCTGTAAAAATTTTAATAACTATATTAGTCTATAATTCTAATAAAAGCAACCCTTAATTTTCAGTTTTTTTTATTTAATTAAAATGTTGTATACTTTTTATAAGGTATGCAAGATGAAAGGGAGATGTATAGATGCGCAAAGCAATTATTTTTGATTTAGACGATACGTTATTATGGGATAAAAAAAGTATAGAAGAATCGTTTAAAGATACTTGTAAACTAGCGAGTAAGGCTAATACCAAAATTGATCCTATCATCCTGGAAGAAAGAGTAAAGGAAAAAGCTCGTAGGTTATATGCTTCCTATCCTACCTATTCTTTTACTAGAATGATTGGTATTAATCCATTCGAGGGATTATGGGGGGATTTTTTTGATAAGGGAGAAGTCTTTGAGCAGCTTCACAAGCTGGCTCCAGATTATCGTAAATCGACTTGGACAGAAGCATTAAGAGAAGTTAGTGTCGATGATCCATACCTTGGTGCTGAGCTAGCTGAAGCTTTTCCAAGGATTAGAAAGGAGAAGGCGTACGTCTATAAGGATACCTTTGATGTGCTTGATCAGTTAGCTAGTGAATTTACATTACTATTATTAACAAACGGTTCTCCAGATTTACAGGAAACAAAGCTAGACTTAACCCCTAGGCTAAGGTCATATTTTGATGCGATTATAATATCTGGAGCATTTGGTAAGGGAAAGCCGGATGCTTCTATATTTCAACATGCATTAGATATACTTGAAGTGGAAAAAGATAAGGTAATCATGGTTGGTGATAATTTAAATACAGATATATTGGGAGCTTCTCGAATTGGCATTGATTCGATCTGGATTAATCGAGAAGATATAGAGAATAATGGATTACCAACTTTCGAAGTAAAGGATTTATCGTCCGTATTAGCTCTAATTCGTAAAGGTGTATAAGAAGGGTAAGCTAGGCTGTCGCGAACGACAGCCTAAGCTTGAGATGTAACAAGCCTCCAAATGATTCTATAAATCTATCGCTGTAGCATCGTGAATTTCATCTACTTCTTCGATGGCTGATAACTCATGTTTTTCAATGTGTCGATCTACAGTCATCACCATAATGGCATCTCCACCAATATCTGCACGGTCTACTTGCATTGTTGCAATATTGATTTGATGTGTAGCAAGTAAGCTTCCCATTTTTCCGATTACCCCAGGTTGATCTTTATGGTGGATAACTAATAAATGACCTTTTGGTGTCACATCTACACTGTAATGGTCAACTTTAACAATTCGGGGACCTAAACCATTTAATAATGTGCCGGAAACACTACGTTTTTCTGATTTTGTTTTGATTTCAACATTTAACAGGTTTGTAAAACCTTTGGTTGATGAGGTCTTATTTTCATGAATAGTTATACCTCGTTTTTCGGCAAGATATAGTGCATTAACATCATTCACATGCTCGCCAAGGTGTCTTGTTAATAATCCTTTTACTGCGTTACGCGTAATGGGAGCTATTTTGGTTTTTGATAGGTCACCGGAGTAGTAAAGGTTAATTTCTTCAACAGCTTCATTTGTTAGGTGAATAAGAAATGTTCCGATTTTCTCAGCAAGATGGAAATAAGGTTCAATCTCACTTAATATTTCTTTTGATAAAGAAGGAAGATTTACTGGATGACGTACGACATCACCAGCCAGAAAACGAATAACGTCTTCACTGACATCGATGGCTACACTTTCTTGTGCCTCAAATGTACTTGCTCCAAGATGGGGGGTTGCTATGACTTCTGGTAATTCCAATAATTTATTATTGTAAAATGGCTCCTCTTCAAATACATCTAATGCTGCTCCAGCCACTTGATTGGATTGAATGGCCTGATAGAGAGCATCCTCATCAATTATTCCACCTCTAGCACAATTAATAATTTGTACACCAGGTTTGACAAGCTTAAAAGCTTCTGCGTTCAATAAGTGACGCGTTTCTTTTAAAAGCGGTGTGTGTATTGTTATAAAATCAGCATCTTTTAATACATCTTCAACTGTGCCATATCGTATATCCATTTTTTCTGCCTTGTCCTCTGTTAAAAATGGATCATATGCAATAATAGTCATGCGTTGACCTTTCGCTCTGTAAGCTACCTCAGCACCTATACGACCAAGTCCTATGATTCCCAGTGTTTTATTCTTTAATTCCGTACCAACATACTTTTTTCGATCCCAATGTTTGTTTTTAAGTGATAAATATGCTTGGGGAATCTTTCTTGAAAGGGCCATTATCATGGCCATCGTATGTTCGGCTGCTGAATTCGTATTACCATTTGGTGCATTGACAACAATAATTCCATATTCAGTAGCCGCATCCAGATCGATGTTATCTACACCCACTCCAGCACGTCCGATAATCTTGAGTTTGTGCGCTTTCATGATTAAGTTTCGCGTAACCTGTGTCTGGCTTCTGACTAATAGGGCATCGTATTCCGCTATCCGATCTTCTAATTGCTCTTGTGACCAGTCAATTGCCATCTCAATGCTGATATGATTTGCTTGATTTAAAGGATATATACCTTCTTTACTTAATGGATCTGAAATTAAAACTTTAAACATTTTATTACCTCCTAAGGGTATCGGACAAAGTTAGATTTTTATCCTAATTAATTCACTAGTAACTAAAATTAACTGACTTCAGTGGATTTTACAGAGATCTCACTCGTGAATTAATTGAATATAGTATGTCAACGGGGAATGACTTTGCAATGACGAATGGTGAACAAACCGAAACTTTACTGAAAGAAATAACTTTATTCTATTTGTTGTTTAAATATACATTTTGCGCAGCACGAACACCTTTTCCTAGCTCAATATTTTTGTTAATCTTTCGCAAACCAATCTCCATTAAACTAATAATTTGTAGGACATCAGCGGGATTGCAATACCCCATATGACCGATACGGAAAATGGCTCCTTTTAAATGCTGTTGTCCCCCAGCGATGGTTAATCCAAATTCTGAACGAAGTACCTTTCTTAGTGCTTCAGCTGAAAAATCGGCAGGTCGAACAGCAGTAACTGTAGGTGACCCATCAGTATCCTTTGTCAGTAAAGGAATATTCAATGCATGAAAAGCATTTCGAGTCATTTCTCCCATGAGCTGATGGCGTTTATAAATAGTGGATAGTCCTTCATCTTCCATTAATGCAATAGCCTGTTTAAGCCCTAATAATAATGAAACAGCAGGTGTAAAAGGACTTGAATTTTCTTCTAACTTATTACGGTATTTTCGCATGTCTAGATAAAAACGAGGTTGCTGGTTATGTTCAATTGCCTCCCAAGCACGTTTACTGGCAGCAACAAAAGCTAGACCAGCCGGAAGCATCATTGCCTTCTGTGACCCAGTCACAACAATGTCCAATCCCCATTCATCCATTTGCGTTTCGGTAGCACCGATACAAGAAACACCATCCACAATAAATAGCGCGTTTGAGTACTGATGGACTACGCTTGCTAAGTCCTTTATGGGGTTTAGCACACCAGTAGATGTTTCACAAAATGTAGCGAATACAGCTTTTACATCTTGATGTTTTTGTAATAAATGTTGTAATTGATCTGGGCTAGCAGCTTCTCCCCATGTGACGTCATAACGATGAACTAAAATGTGATATTCCTCACATATTTTCGTAAACCTATCACCAAATGCACCAGATACAATTACAATTACTTCTTCACCTGGTTCCACAGCGTTTACGACAGCAGTTTCTAGAGCGGCTGTGCCACTTGATGTGAATAGCAATACCTCTTCTTTTGTACCAAAGATTGGCTTCAACTTACCCTTTAAAGCTTCAAGCAACGCCTGCATTTCTTGCCCTCTATGTCCAATCATTGGCTGAGACATAGCTCGTTGAACACTTGGGGGAATAGGGGTGGGCCCAGGTATTCTAAGTATTTGCTGTTCCATTTGCATAATTTACTCCTTTCTAGACAAATTCCGTCTATTTCATTTGTTCTGAAATAATATTTTTCAGCATAGCAGAACTTTATATATTGTCAATCAATTTCCTGTATTTAAAATATTAAATTTGTAAAATGATTCTTTTGGCATGTTCAAACCAATAGCTTCTAAAGATGAAAGATAAAAAAGGTTGCTTTATTTAATTTTCCAATATAGAATATTCTTTAAAATTCTAAAAAAGGATAAAGGAAATCTATCGAATAGATTTTTGGACAAGGAGGGGACAGCGGTGGTTACTTTTGTAGCATCCATCTTGTTATTACTTATTGGTTATTTCGTATACGGAAGGGTGGTTGAACAAATTTTTGGCATTAACGATCAGCGGCCTACTCCTGCATATGCGAATCAGGATGGTTTTGATTACATGCCAATGAGCTGGTGGAAAGCAATTTTAATACAGTTGTTGAATATCGCTGGAACCGGACCGATTTTTGGTGCAGTAATGGGAGCGTTATATGGTCCAGTTGCATTTATTTGGATTGTAATAGGTTGTATATTTGCTGGTGCTGTTCATGACTATATGTCAGGTATGCTATCGCTACGTCAAGGAGGAGCGCAATTTCCATCACTTGTTGGGAAATATTTAGGAAAATATGCTAGAGCATTTATTACGCTTTTATCTATATTATTAATGATATTAGTGGCAGCAGCATTTACTGCTGCGCCCGCACAATTATTGTCACAAATAAGTCCACTTAATTTCTTGACATCTATATTAATTGTGTTTGCGTATTTTCTATTAGCTACCGTTCTACCAATCAATAAAATTATTGGTAAGATATATCCGTTATTTGGTGCCATCCTTATTTTTATGGCTATTTCTATAGGTGTTGGGATATTCTTTTTTGACTATACCGTTCCTAATTTAACGTTGACTAATCTTCATCCTAATGAGCTACCTATCTGGCCGTTATTAATGGTGACAATTTCTTGTGGTGCAATATCAGGATTTCATAGTACACAAAGTCCGATTTTAGCTAGAACCCTTAAAAAAGAAAGCGAAGGAAGAAAAGTTTTTTATGGAGCTATGATAGGAGAGGGGATCATTGCTCTTGTTTGGGCGGCAGCAGGGATGGCGTTTTATAACGGAACAAATGGACTGCAAACTGCTCTTGGGTCAGGTGGCCCGGCAGGTGTTGTCAATGAGATTAGTATTGCTACATTGGGAACATTTGGTGGTATATTAGCAGTGTTGGGTGTAATGATACTGCCAATTACTACAGGAGATACAGCATTACGGTCATCAAGAATGATGTTAGCTGATTTACTAAGGCAGTTATCGAATAAGCAAGTGTTAGGAAAGAGATCGCTTATATTATTGGTTATTCCTGTAGCTATACCTGCATTTTTATTATCCTTAATAGATTACAGTTTTTTATGGCGATATGTGGGTTGGTCAAATCAAGTTGTAGCTACATTTATGCTTTGGACTGGTGCCATGTATTTACTTAAGCATCAGAAGTTTCACTGGATATGTAGCATACCAGCATTATTTATGACTGGAGTAGTAAGTACGTATATATTTTATGCACCTGAGGGATTTCATTTAGAATACAGACTTTCAATGGTTATTGGAACAGTGATTTGGGCTGTTGTATTCATTTGGTTTATTTACCAGCTAGTTAAAAGTAAAACGGCAAATAAAGAAAAAAGGCTTACTAATACTTACGTTGGTTAGATGGGATGAAACTGAAACGAGAATCTATGTATTTACCAACGATAAAGAATTATCAAAACAACAAATAGAATAGAACGAATAAAAAGCCGAATGGATTCAAATTTCTTAGTTCGGCTTTTTGCTTTAATGAAAATTGCCAATTAATTTCTCGCTTTAGGAAATATTTTGAAAAAAACATTGACAGCATTTGTAAAACGAACTATGATGATCTCTGTAACGGGTTACATATTAAGAATAAACAAAGAAATTACTTACATGAAAGGGTTTAAATAATGGCAACGATAAAAGATGTAGCAAAGCTTGCAAACGTCTCCACGGCAACAGTTTCAAGGGTGCTAAATAATAATGGGTATGTAAATAAGGATACAAAAGAACGTGTGACAAGAGCAATTAGGCAATTGGACTATCGACCTAATGATATTGCTAGAAGTTTGTTCAAAGGGAAGTCCAAAATGATTGCGTTATTTGTACCAGACATTATGAATCCGTTTTTTCCAGAGCTAGCTCGTGCAGTAGAAGATATAACAAATAAACATAATTATACATTTGTACTATGTAATACTGATGATGATCTTGAAAAAGAGATAACGTATCTAAATGCATTACAACAGAAGTCAGTTGATGGTTTTATTATTGTTTCAAGTAATTTAAAGGAAGATTATCTTCATAATATGAATGCCCCTGTTGTTGCACTTGATCGGATTGTTAGTAAGCAGTTATCTTCTGTTACGGTTAATAATCGCGAAAGTGCTAGGGAGGCAACGAATTATCTGAAAGCAATTGGCTGTAAACGAATTGCGCATATATGCGGACCGGACTATGCGATGAATACATTGGAACGACTTGGTGGCTATTTAGATATAGTTAAAAAAGAGAAATGGTTTCTATCAAGCTATGTTGTTTCTGGTGAATATAACTATGAAAAAACAATTGCAGTAACGAAAGAATTACTTACTAATCATCCAGAAATTGATGGTATATTTGCAGCAAATGATAAGATGGGAGTAGGAGTAATAAAAGCAGCAGAAGCATTAGGTGTGAAAATACCAGAGGAATTGGCGGTAGTTGGATTCGATGGAATAGCTATGGGGGAGACAACTACCCCTTCGTTAACAACGATGGAGCAGCCGATTTATGATATTGGGGCACAGGCTGCAAAGCTTTTATTGGAGCATATTCATGACTCAAATCGTAGCATTGAGCAAGTCAACCTAAAGACAAAGTTAATAGAGCGTGATTCAACTAGAAAACGGAGGTAAACTGCAAATGACTAATAAACCAATTGTAACCATTATAGGTAGTATTAATATGGATTTAACGATAACTACACAGACGATGCCTATGCAGGGAGAAACGGTGCTTGGAAAGCATTTTTCAACATTTCCAGGTGGTAAAGGTGCGAATCAAGCCGTTGCGGCAGCAAGACTTGGTGCTAATGTTAACATGATTGGAATGGTAGGTGCGGATGCCTTTGGAGATAAACTTTCTAAGCATTTACGGAAAGAGGGTATCAATGATTCGGGCATATCAATTGATAACGAAGCGTCAACTGGGATCGCTAATATTATTTTATCGGAAAATGATAATCGAATTATTGTTGTACCTGGTGCGAATTATAGGCTATCACCGAATATTATAGATCAACATCGTCATTTGATAAAGGAGAGTGATGTTGTTCTTGTACAATTGGAAATTCCAATGGAAACAGTTAACTATACCGTGCAAGTAGCGAAAGAATTTCAGGTTCCAGTTATTTTAAATCCTGCTCCGTATCAAGATTTACCTGATGAGCTGCTAGAATTAGCAACCTATTTGACCCCAAATGAAATAGAAGCAGAAGCATTGAATAGTAATCCATTATTTATGAAGATTCAAGAAAAAATAATCATGACACAAGGAGAGAAAGGTGTCCATTATTTTCTAAATGGGAAGGAGTACCATATTCCAAGTTATCAAGTTGGTGTCAAAGACACAACAGGTGCAGGTGACACATTTAATGGTGCACTTGCTACCCAACTCGGCCAAGGACATTCTCTTCCTGAAGCAATTAGATTTTCAACTGCAGCTGCAGCATTATCTGTTAGTGAAATTGGTGCACAAGGTGGGATGCCGACGAAGCAAATGGTTGAACAGTTTTTGCAAGAAAGAGGTAGCGTTCAATAAATTTAACGAATCTTTAGTGGAGGTTTTATGGTCTATCGACGGTACGAATTTCATTCGTACAATTGTATCTTTGAAAGTACACAGAGGCGATTTTAGTGTATCTTATCGGGAATTTTCGGATAATTAATCCTCCACTAATCCTTGATGACTCCTGTTAAAGTCTTGAAGTCGGTGTCATCTTACACATAGATGTGAGATGAAAATTGTAAGGATTAACCATTTAACTAGGAGCAGAGTTATTTAATATCAATTGCTGGTACAGCTGTACATAGAGGCTTACCCTCAAATGAGATAGTCTTCGTTTCTAACAGTAGATTACTAGACATAGGCTGGTAGTTGTATTTTCTACAAGTACGCATACGATTGTAGCACCACATAAGTAGGTATCTTTTTATACCATGGGGGGATGAGAATGAAGGCATCACCAATCATAGAAATGGCTAATATTGATAAGTATTTCGCAGGCAATCCTGTTTTAAAAGCAGTTGATTTTCAAGTGTTACCTGGTGAAATTCATGCACTTATGGGAGAGAATGGGGCAGGCAAGTCTACGCTAGTAAAAATATTAACTGGTATTTATAGACGAGATCAAGGTGTAATAAAATGGAAGAATAAAGAAGTTGTTTTTAAGAATCCGAAACAAGCTGAACAGAACGGAATTATTGTAATTCATCAGGAATTAAATATTATTCCGCATTTAACTGTTTCACAAAATTTGTTTTTAGGAAAAGATATTACATATGGTAAGACAGGTATACTTAATAAAAAAGAAATGCACCAACGTACGAAGCGACGTTTATATGAGTTAGGGGTAACGAACATTCACCCAAATGATATAGCGGGCAATTTATCGATAGGCAAGCAGCAACTGGTGGAGATTGCTCGGGCTTTGGCGGCGAATGCAGAGATGATCATTATGGATGAACCAACCGCAGCCTTAACGGAACGTGAGATAGAACGGTTATTTCATGTAATCCAGAAACTCAAAAATCAAGGTGTTAGTATAATTTATATTTCTCATCGAATGGAAGAAATTTTCGATATATGTGATCGCATTACGGTACTAAGAGATGGTCAAACCATTGGAACAAAATTAATCGCGGATACATCTTTTACTGACATAGTAAGAATGATGGTGGGAAGGGAATTGGGAGATCGTTTTCCTGAAAGAGTAAACGTTCCTGGTAAAGTGATCTTTGAAGTAGAAAATATATCAAAAGAAGACCTGTTTGAAAATATTTCTTTTTCTGTAAGAAAGGGGGAAATTCTTGGAATAGCAGGTTTGATGGGGGCAGGCCGTTCAGAAGTAATGGAAGCTATTTTTGGTTTTAGTAACAAGGACCATGGTGCAATTAGAATAAATGGAAAATTAGTAACAATTAAACATCCAAGAGATGCAATCGAAGCAGGAATTGGTTTTATAACCGAAGACAGAAAATCTAAAGGACTAATCATGCATGCACCGATTAGAGAAAATATTGCATCAGCAAATTTGAAAGCGATATCAACATATGGTGTTATCGTAAATTCAAAGGAAACATTATTAATTGAAGCATTAATAAATAGATTACAAATTCGAGCTATAAGTAGTGAGCAGGAGGCGAAGTCGTTAAGTGGTGGAAATCAGCAAAAAGTTGTTCTAGCAAAATGGTTAGGAATTAACCCAAAGATTTTAATATTAGATGAACCTACTAGGGGGGTGGATATTGGGGCAAAGAAGGAGATTTATAAAATTATCAATGAGCTTACTAAAAGTGGTGTTGCTATCATAATGATTTCATCTGAGCTTCCCGAAATATTAGGTATGAGTGATCGAATTATGGTAATGCATGAAGGGAAAATAGCGACGTTTTTAGATAGGCAGGAAGCGAATCAAGAGAGAATTATGGCAGCTGCGACTGGAGGTGTAAGGCATGACTCAACTTACTAGATTTAGCTTAGCAAAAATCGGCCCTCTATTAGGATTGGTTGTAATCACATTTATCTTAGGTATACTGAGTGATAATTTTTTTACGCTAGATAATATTTTAA
Source organism: Virgibacillus sp. M23 (assembly GCF_034190895.1). Classification (NCBI taxonomy): domain Bacteria; kingdom Bacillati; phylum Bacillota; class Bacilli; order Caryophanales; family Bacillaceae; genus Virgibacillus; species Virgibacillus sp. M23. Next base: position 15,407 of record NZ_JAWDHA010000024.1, read on the forward strand.
ACCTTCTTAGACAAGTATCCGTAAATGCACTTATTGCATTTGGCATGACCTTTGTCATCCTAACAGCAGGTATTGATTTGTCTGTAGGTTCTATTTTAGCTTTGGGAAGTGCTTTAACGGCAGGGCTACTGACAAGTGGTATGGATCCGTTATTGGCAGTATGCATGGGCTTAGTTATTGGGCTCATTTTAGGTGCGGTAAATGGCATTATTATTACAAAAGGAAAGGTTGCGCCATTTATTGCCACACTTGCAACAATGACAATATACAGAGGAGCTACGCTTGTATTTACAGATGGTAAGCCGATTACTGGATTATCAGATAGCTTTCTATTTGAAATGATTGGAAAAGGTTATGTGTTTGGAATTCCCTTTCCAGCGATCGTTATGGTCATTATGTTCTTTCTTCTTTATTTTATCCTTCAACAGACCGTGTTTGGTAGACAAGTTTATGCAGTTGGGGGAAATGAAGAAGCTTCTACCTTATCTGGAATAAAAGCAGATCGAGTGAAAATCTGGGTTTATTCGTTGACGGGTATGCTATCTGTCTTAGCTGGAATTATAATTACAAGTCGTTTAAATTCCGCACAGCCAACTGCTGGAAGCATGTATGAGTTAGATGCGATTGCAGCAGTTGTCATTGGAGGTACCAGCTTAGCTGGAGGGAGGGGGAGAATCACTGGAACGTTAATAGGTGCTTTAATAATTGGAGTCATCGATAATGGTTTAAACCTATTACATGTTTCTTCATTTTATCAGCAGATTGTAAAAGGCGTTGTTATTTTATTAGCAGTCTTACTAGATAGGAAGTCACCCTAAATTGGAAAATAGTATTAAATACAACCATTTATAAAAAATTCTAAGAAAAGGTAGGGGAAAAAACTATGATTACTTATTTTAAAAGAATAGGAGTTATTACACTAATACTACTTTTATTAGCAGCTTGTTCAACAGAAGCACCTGGTTCAGCGAATGAAACAGAGGAGAATACGGATAAACAGGGTGAGGAAGGTGTAAAAGTTGGGTTCTCTGTCTCTACATTAAACAATCCATTTTTTGTAACTTTACGTGACGGTGCGAAAGCAGGGGCAAAGGAAGCAGGTTATAAATTGGTCACGGTTGATGCTCAAAATGATCCATCCACTCAACTGAGTGATATTGAGGATTTATTACAGCAGGATATTGATGTATTGTTAGTGAATCCAGTTGATTCGAGTGCTATAGTTTCAGCTATTGAATTAGCAAACGATAAAGAAGTTCCAGTTATTACGGTTGATCGAAGCGCTGAAGGTGGAGAGGTTAAAACACATATTGCTTCTGATAATGTGAAAGGGGGAGAAATGGCAGGAGAGTTTATTGCAGAGCAATTAGGAGAAGCGGGAAATGTTGTTGAATTGGAAGGAATCGCAGGTGCTTCAGCAACTCGTGAACGTGGAGAAGGTTTTCATAATAGGATTGATCAATTAGATAAAGTTGAAATAGCTGCTAGTCAGTCTGCTGATTTTGATCGGACAAAAGGGTTAGCTGTTATGGAGAATATCATTCAAAGTGTAGGCGATTTTGAAGCTGTATTTGCCCATAATGATGAAATGGCATTAGGGGCAGTAGAGGCATTAGCAGCACAGAACTTATTAAAAGATGTTATTGTTGTTGGCTTTGATGCGACGAATGATGCGGTAGCAGCTGTAGAAGAAGGAACAATGGCTGCAACGATCGCCCAACAGCCAGAACTAATTGGTGAGCATGCAATTGAGGCCGTGGAAAAAATAATAAATGGAGAAGAAGTGGAGGCTTTTATCCCTGTCGAGCTACAATTAATAACCAAATAAAAATGTAATTTATCCTATCTACAAGAATTTCATTACAGGGAACTGTACCCCAGCTTGTTAAAGGGGCAGTTCCTATTATAATGGTTTAAAAACCCATGGCTATGCCGGTGGGTACTAGTGAGCCTATAGCCATGGAATGGTAAGTATCATACTTCGGTAGTTGTCAAAATTTACGAAAGCTACGCTCACCTTTTCTATTTTTTATACAGCCATTTTTAAGAATTGTCTTTTTGGAACCCGTAGCTCCTATGGGGTTTTTATAGCAAGTATGCTGTGTGAATATTATAATCATATCCCTTTCCATGATCCGAAGTATCTTACTTACTATGATCGTTATTTTGAATGAGATGCTTGGCTATCCTTAAACTTTCTCTATAAGCAAATATGGTTTAGAATAATGAAAAGAGGAAAATAATGACGATGCAAGATGATTTAGCTAAGCATATTTGTACAGGAGAGATAAAGTGAGGTAGGAGTAATAGTCATGTATAAAAACTCAGAACGATTTTTGACAGCATTTAACCGAATTGAGAAGTTGCTACGAGCTTTATTAATACATAAAAAAGACGTCGGCTTTTCAAAAGCTGTAAAAATATTAAGAAATTCGAATGCTTTAGTACGGACGTACAGTGATGATTTATTAGAGTTTGCTGAATTAAGAAATGCAATTGTTCATAATAAAATCGACATGACGCATGCAATAGCCGAGCCACACGATACAATTGTTGAACGAATTGAAGAAATAGAGAAAGAACTAAGTGAACCAAAACGTGTAATTCCTCTATTTTCTAGAAGTGTTTATTGTTATCAATTAACGGACCCATTAAATAAGCTGTTAACCATTATTCATGAGAAACAATTGTCAAAATTCCCGGTATATCAGGGAGAGGAATTTAAAGGTCTGCTCACTCAAAAGGGCATTACTAACTGGCTAGCCGGAAGGAAAAATCAGGACAAGCTTAATGGAAGTTGTGCGCTGGAAGAAGTCCTTCCATTTGAAAATCAAGATAACACTCGATTTATTCATCAGGGAACGACAATTTACGAAGCAATTGAAATCTTTAAAGAGCATACAAGTAAAGGAGAGCGACTGGAGGCATTGCTAATTACGAAAAATGGCAAGCCATCGAGCCACCTACTAGGTATTATTACAACATGGGATATATTAGAAATTTCCTAATGTAAGAATTTAATTAGAAAGCGTGATGCAGAAATGGACTTCGTATCTATTGATTTCGAGACAGCGAACGAAAAGCGATCTAGTCCTTGTGCGGTTGGGATTGTCGTTTCGGATGGAGAAAATATTACGGACGAATATTATAGCCTTATTAATCCCATGATGAATTTTCGTTCTATGAATATACAAGTACATGGGATTAGGGAAGATGATGTAATCGATGCTCCGACATTTCCTGAAATATGGTCAACGATTCATCAATATTTATCAAAAAGTGTCGTGATTGCACATAATGCTAGTTTTGATATGAGCGTGATCAGGCATACGCTAGACCATTTTCAACTTACTTACCCTGAAATAAATTATCTTTGTACGGTAGCTATTTCTAAAAGTATGTGGCCCGGTTTATACAATTATAAACTAAATACATTAGCAGAATATCATAAAATAATGTTTAACCACCATAATGCATTAGAAGATGCGAGGGTTGCAGCACGCGTGTTTTTAGAGGCGATAAAGGTAAGTAAGACAAACTCAATGGAGCAGTTTTTAGAACGATGTCACCTACAAACAGGAAAAATCTATGAACGTGGCTATCATGCACCTAAAATGAAAAGATCTCGACAACGTAAGCAGATCTTCATAAAATAAAGACTTTGTTCTTATGAGGCTGAGACAAAAGAATGAAGAAACAAACGAACGATGATTAGTTGAAATTAATTATCGCTCGTTTTTTGATTAGAATCATTCATTTAGCACCTGAAATAAGCGAGACTCCGGCGGGAACAGCACGCGTCCGGAAATCCACTTGGTAACGTGACTTTCTTTACCAAGTTAACTGAGGCCTTGCCCGCGGAAAGCGCTTATAGTTTCACGGTACGACTATGCTACTCCTATTGATAACATGACTATTCGTATTTTGAGTAAAGAAGTTGTATTTTGTCCAGCCTCTTTTTTATTGTCTCGGAAATTAAAGGAAATTATAAAATTAGCCTATGTGGATAAATAAGGACGTGATGAGCCGTGTCCAGCCCCAGCTCCCAGAAACGAGGCTACTTCATGAATCGCCCTAATCTCATCATCGGCTCTTAAGCTCACCGTGATTCCTTAATCTCCGTTGACTCACTCCAATCGCTACGTTTCTAATCGGCCGCTGGCGCTTTTGTTATCCCACGTATAACTGGAAGTAGTGTTTTTCATAACGAACTACTAGTCCGTATAAAAGGGTAAATTGGACTGGTAGTTCGCATATATGTTAGCTTGCTTTTAGTAATTATCTGAATTAAAATAAAAAAAAGAATATTCAGCTAGTGGAACATTCATCATTTTACCATTTGAGGAGTGGGATAATGAGAACACAAACAAATGTGCATGATGGACTAGGGAAAATTATACAGCAGGCGAGAAGAAATACGCTGGGGGATATACTTGCGCGAACCACAGATCGATTCCCAGCTAAAATAGCGATCACTTACAAAGGTAAGGAAGTAACTTATCAGGAATTAGATAATATAGTTAATCAAACAGCTCATGCTTTTATCGCTGATGGTATGAAGAAAGGCGACATGATTACATTAATGTCAAAAAACAGCTTAGACTTTATTGTAGTAAACTTTGCTCTTGCGCGAGTCGGTGCTGTTTTCATTCCAATTAATTATATGCTAGGTAAAGAAGATGTTTCGTATATTCTAGAACATGCAGGATCTATAGGTTTGATTGCTTCAGATGAATATGTAGATTTACTCGATCAGGCTTCAGAGCAATTGCATATTCAATTTAAGTACCAATTGGGTGCTGTTCATGTGATGAGAGAAGGATGGAAAGCATTTAATGAAATAAGGATAGGACAGCCTATATCTAGAGTTGAAAATGAAGTTTATGATGAGGATCTCTGCCATGTGCTTTATACAAGTGGAACAGAATCACGACCAAAGGGTGTTATGCTTACACATAAAAGCATTGTCAGTGAATATGTAAGCTGTATCGTTGATGGGAAAGTGGAAGCAGATGACGTTTTTATTCATGCACTGCCACTCTATCATAGTGCACAGCTTCATGTGTTTTTAGGTCCAAGTATTTATGCAGGCTGTAGCGGCGTGATACTTGATAAAGCTAGCCCTGAAAAAATTTTAAAAACAGTTGAGGAATCAGGGGCAACGCAGCTTTTTTGCCCACCAACTGTTTGGATAGCACTACTAAGACATCCTGATTTTAATAAGCGTGATTTATCCACATTACAGAAATGCTATTATGGAGCTGCTATTATGCCAAAAGAGATTCTAAGAGAATTATCCGAACGCTTACCTCATGCGAGACTTTGGAATTTATACGGTCAGACAGAGGTAGCTCCCTTAGCAACAGTCTTGCAACCAGAAGACCAACTACGTAAGCTTGGTTCAGCAGGATTACCGTCATTAAATGTACAAACGAAAATAGTTGATGAGAACGATCAAGAAGTGGCTCGAGGAGAAATTGGCGAAATTGTTCATCGGACGCCGCATGCAATGGTCGGATATTTGCACGATCCTAATAAAACAAAAGAAGCATTTCGTAATGGCTGGTTCCATAGCGGTGACCTAGGTGTCATGGATGAGGAAGGATATGTAACGATTATTGACCGGAAGAAGGATATGATTAATACTGGGGGCGTAAACGTATCAAGTCGTGAAGTAGAGGAATTGATATATCAATTGGATGGTGTATCAGAGGTCGCTGTTATAAGCTTACCAGATCCGTATTGGATTGAAGCTGTGTCCGCCATAATTGTACCAAAAAAAGATAGCGTTTTAACAAGGGAAATAGTGGAAGCATATTGTAAAGATCGTCTATCTACATTTAAAATTCCAAAATATATTGCATTTACAGAGAACCTACCCAAGAATCCTAGTGGAAAGGTGTTGAAGCGATCTTTACGAGAACAATATCAAGGATGGAGCGAAAATAGTAACGAATAGAAGCATACAATTTGAAAAAAAATGTAACACTATGAATGGAGGTGTTGTAATTGGCTAAAGATAAAGATCAGTATAGTAAACGGCAGGTACAAAGTAGTGTAAATCCACAAGGTCTATCAGAGGATGCTCAAGAACAACGTCCAAAATCTCAATTGGAACAGCGAGCAAAAAAGAAGAATACAAAAATCTAAGAGGTGAGAAAGATTGATCATACGTTAGATTATTTAAGAGAATCGTTATCTAACTATATAAATAATGATACTTGTCGGCAAATCGTTCGAAAGCTCGAACGAGGCAACTATGCAAATGAGTTGGATTTTGTTAAGAGAATAAGTGAAGAGGAAATGACTTATTTAAATGATGTATTGGAAAATGAAATTGCTTATGCTAAATCGGTTCAATACGACAGAAGAGTAAAAGAATTGATAGAAGTGTATGAGCAATTATTTTGAAAAATCTGATATAAAATAGGGATAATTTCCCATTGAAAAATAGCGAGATAACATATAAAATGTTATTACAAGCTACATTGTACGTATTAAATTAAGTTTTAACCTCTAATGTAGGAATAGGGAGTTTTATATCGAAATTTAAATGCCGTGCCGTCAAAGAACGGAAGGCAGGACAGTTTCTGCAAACACCCACTTAGCGAAGTGGTGGTTTAAAACTTTTTATGACAAATACGGCAAATGTGGCCTGTTATATTTTATAATTAAACTAGACCAGTTTCAGTAGAATGAAACTGGTCTTTTGGTATGTCATCACATTCCATGTATGCCGAATCGATTCGCTAGAAGCTGTTGAAAAACAGTTGGGTTTATTTCTTGCTTGTTCTTTATTCCCTGTCTGATTTCTGTAATTGTATCTTTCGTTAATGTAATATGTCCTTCTTCTGTTAATTTCGTTACTAATATGGAACGGTTAAACGGTGATCGTTCATCCTTCGTTATGATTTCTTTCACTTTCGTAAGATATTCTTCATCAACTGCATCAAGCGTGAAGGTATAGCTGGCTTCGATTTTTCCATTGGTTATTTTTTCTAATGCGTAGATGGCTTTATCATCATGCTGTTCGACGATCCGATAGTTACCAGTTCTCGAGGAGATCGTTTCCCCTGTTAACGGAATAGGTTGTAACGCTAAATGTGATCCAAACCCTACATCAACAATGTAGGTTCTCTCATCATACGTTAAAATAGTAGAGATATGTGTACCTTGTAGTCCGTTTTTTGGAACGATAATGGATGCAGCTATCATTTTTACGTTATACCCCACTTCTCGGAGAACATAGTAAAATAATGGATTTAACTCATAGCATAGCCCGCCTCGGGGATTATCTAATAATTTCTGCTGCAACGTATGTTTACTGACTTGGCTTCTCTCATTATTTATGACATCTAAATTCTCAAATGGAATATGTTTAGCAAATTGAAACATAAGAGTGGGTATGTCGTTGAAGCTTATATGAGTACTACCATTGTACTTAATCCGTTTAAAAAATCCGTTAATAAAATGATTCATGCTAAAACTCCTTCGCTCAGTGGTTACTCATCCATCATATATGTTATACAGCAATTATGAAATGATAGTGACTTACCTAGATAAAAAAATACGATACAAGTCGATTTGTCATCCGTATTATCTTTTAATTCACCCATGATGTATGCTAGAAATTGGGAGGGATACTATGACTTTTCAATACGTAAAAATAGATCATGTGCAATTGGCCGCACCTCGTAATTGTGAACAAGAAGCAATTGCATTTTATCACGGCATTCTAGGGTTTCGTATTCTAGAAAAACCAGATACACTTCAGGGAAACGGAGGAGTTTGGTTCCAAGCAGGTGATGTGCAGCTGCATATTGGAATAGACGAAGCATTTTCACCAGCTCGTAAAGCACATCCCGCCATTTCTTTAACGAATTTAGAGGCGTTGAGCAACCACCTTTCAACAAATGGCATACCTGTGATTCATGATAGTCGATTACCTGGGGCAAATCGTTTTTATTTGTCTGATCCATTTGGTAACAGAATTGAATTTCTAGAATGGAAATGATTACCCTATCAAAATTATTGGAATCTTAGTTATATTAGATTAGGGGTTGTTTATTCATAGTCACATGCTATACTAAATACATTCAAATATTCCTATTTTCATATAATAGCAGGAATAAGGCCTGCAAGTTTCTACCGGTTTACCGTAAATAAACCGACTATGAAAAACTACTGGAATGATTAGACTTTGTTCTTTAAACATTGGTCTTATCGTTTTTTCGACATTTTATAGTTCGAGAACCAGTTCCGTTCATGGTCAACACGGAAATGGGTCTCGGACTTTTTTGTAGTCTAGGAAATTATAAAATTTGAGCCTATGGATAAATAGGTGCGTGTGGAGCTGCGTCCCGACCAGCTCCAGTGCCCAGTAACTAGGTGACTTCACGAATTGCCTTAATCTAAGTCATCATCGGCTCGCAAGCACACCGTGATTCCTTTATCTCTGTTAAATCGCTCCAGTTGCTACGTTTCTATTCGGGCGTTTGCGCTTTTGTTCTTTGGCTGGTTTCTATAGGTTTGTTGTGTTTAACGAAGTAAGAATAAGACATATGCGCTAAGCTATGATACACGTAGATTCCTTGAATACACACATATTTCCTATGTGTCATGTAATCTTGTTCAGTGTGAAGTTTATGATGGGCAGCGTTTGCGTATTCTGGCTACGGACTAACCAACAATAATTTGTACAAAAAGTACCTTTTATTTGAATCTTACACCATTTGCTAGAAAGGAAGATATACATGGACGTTTTAAAGCAAAAAATCTTATCAGAAGGGAAAGTCTTATCAGACACTGTATTAAAGGTTGATTCTTTCTTAAATCATCAAATAGACCCCGTGCTTATGCAGGAAATTGGCAAAGAATTTGCTCAGCGCTTCAAAGGTTTCGATATCACCAAAATTTTAACATTGGAATCTTCTGGGATCGCACCAGCTGTAATGACTGGATTAACACTAGGTGTGCCAGTTGTATTTGCTCGAAAAAGAAAATCATTAACGTTAACGGATCATTTGTATTCGGCAGAAGTATATTCCTTTACGAAAAAAGAATCAAATGAGATTTCGATCTCTCAGGATTTTATTTCAAGTGAAGATACGGTTTTAATCATGGATGATTTCTTGGCAAATGGACAAGCGGTATTTGGTATGATTGATATTTTAAAGCAGGCAAAGGCTCGAATTGCTGGAATAGGAATAGTTATAGAAAAAGGTTTCCAAGAAGGCGGCAAAAAAATTCGCCAACAAGGATATCACGTTGAGACTCTCGCAAATATCGCTAAATTATCTGATGGCAACGTGACATTTAAGAAGGAGGAAACGTGCATATGAAGAATGCAGCTCTAGGCTTTCAACACCTGTTAGCTATGTATGCAGGGGCTATTTTAGTTCCGCTTATTGTTGGCGACGCACTTGGACTAACTTCTGAGCAGTTAACCTATCTTGTTGCAATTGATATTTTAATGTGTGGTATTGCAACAATACTACAGGTACTCAATAATCGCTTTTTTGGAATTGGTCTTCCTGTCGTGCTAGGCTGTACGTTTACTGCCGTAGGACCTATGATTGCAATCGGTGGGCAGTTTGGTGTTTCTGCTATTTATGGTGCTATCTTAGTGTCTGGATTAGTCGTGATTTTAATTAGCGGAGTTTTTGGTGGCTTAGTACGTTTCTTCCCGCCAGTGGTTACCGGTTCTGTTGTGACGATTATAGGGATAACACTTATTCCTGTAGCTATAAATAATATGGGAGGTGGAGAAGGAGCAAGTGATTTTGGCTCCTTAGTGAATATTTCCTTATCTTTTGGTACATTATTGTTTATTATTCTTCTATATCGATTCACAAAAGGATTCATTCAATCTATCGCTATTTTATTAGGATTAATCGCGGGAACCATCGTTGCTTCTTTTTTAGGGAAGGTTGATTTACAATCTGTTGCAGAAGCATCCTATTTTCATATGCCTCATCCATTTTATTTTGGTATTCCGACTTTTGAATGGTCAGCCATTCTTACGATGATACTTGTCGCTATTGTCTCATTGGTAGAATCAACAGGAGTTTATTTTGCGTTAGGGGATATGACTGAACGTAAATTAAAAGGGAAAGACCTTGCAAAAGGATATCGAGCGGAAGGATTAGCTATTCTATTAGGGGGTATATTTAATGCTTTCCCATATACTGCTTTTTCACAAAATGTAGGGCTAATGCAAATAACAGGTGTTAAGAAGAAAAACGTCATTATGATTACTGGAACCATGTTAATTATTCTTGGTTTCATCCCAAAAATTGCTGCATTAACGACAATCATTCCATCGGCAGTATTAGGTGGAGCAATGATTGCTATGTTTGGTATGGTAATATCTCAAGGGATTAAAATGCTAGGTTCAGTAATTACCGAGTCATCGGAAAATGCAATGATTATTGCTTGCTCCGTGGGTATGGGATTAGGGGTAACAGTTGTTCCTGAATTATTTGCTAAACTACCAGATAGTATTCAAATCCTAACAAGTAATGGTATTGTAGCTGGAAGTGTAACAGCTATTTTGTTAAATATTCTATTTAACATGATCCCTCATCGAAAAGAAAGCAAAGCAGTTATTTTAAAAGAACAAGAAGCGTAACATCTTCAAAACTACGCCATACTAAAAAAGGTGTACGAAAATGACCGATGAAAGTCCGGCAAGGGGTTTCATTGGTCATTTTTTATTATAGAGTGTAGTCCATATCTCGCGTGAAAATTGGTGTAAGATACTTGTTTTACCGTAGTAATGGTAGCTCACCAGTTCTCCTTTATTGTAAAAAACGAGAAATCTGTTAGAATGGAAGGTACTTTTTCATGTGGAATTCGGCCGTCAACAAGGATGATGCTCAACTAATCCTGCAATTTTAATAGGAAAAGGGGGAATACGGATTGAAGCAGAAAAACATAGAAAATATGGAAGAAATAAATAAATTGCCGATCGTTATTGTGCTTATCACAGGTGCTTTTTTAGCAATTTTAAACCAAACACTGTTAGCGACGGCAATCCCTCATATAATGGAGGACTTAGAATTAACAGAAAATACGGCACAATGGGTTACAACGATTTTTATGTTAGTTAATGGAATTATGATACCCATTACCGCTTTTCTAATCGAAACATTTACAACGAGGCGTTTATTTATTACAGCAATGAGCACCTTTGCAATCGGCACATTCATATGTGCAATCTCACCAAATTTTTTCATACTTATGACAGGAAGAGTTGTTCAGGCAGCAGGAGCAGGTATTATGATGCCATTAATGATGACAATTTTTCTACTTATCTTCCCTATCGAGAAGAGAGGAACTGCAATGGGTACTGTAGGATTAGTTATTGGTTTCGCTCCTGCATTAGGGCCGGTTGTCTCAGGCTGGCTAGTGGAGCAATTTCCGTGGCGATCTCTATTTTATATTGTATTGCCATTAGCTGTCATTGATGTAATTGTCGCTTATTTTGTAATGAAAAATATAACGAAACGGACCTTTCCTAAGGTTGATATCCTATCTATTATAGTTTCAACGTTAGGATTCGGAGGTATTCTTTATGGATTCAGTAGTGCAGGAAACACTGGCTGGTCAGATAGTGTAGTTATTTTGTCATTGCTGGTAGGAACAATTTCATTAGTTATTTTTATTACTCGGCAGTTTACCTTGGCACAGCCAATATTAGAGTTTCGCGTGTTTAAAAATAAGCTATTTACAATCACGATGATTATTGGCATGATTGGTTTTATTGGTTTAATTGCAGCTGAAACGATTCTCCCTATCTATATGCAAAACATGGCTGGGTACTCAGCTTTTGAATCAGGGCTGATGATCTTACCTGGTGCCCTTCTTATGGGAATTATGTCACCAATTAATGGGAGGATCTTTGATCGGTTCGGTGCAAGATATTTGGTTATTATCGGATTATTACTTCTAACCATAACATCCTTTTTATATACGAGACTGACACCAGATACTTCGTTACCTTATTTAACAATTGTTTTTGCCATTCGAATGTTTGGAATATCGATGATCATGATGCCTTCTACTACAGCGGGATTAAATCAACTATCACATCGTTTAATCCCACATGGTTCTGCAATGACAAATACAATGCGTCAAGTAGCTGCTTCCATCGGCACCGCATTGTTAATTACAATAATGACAGCTACCGCATTGAATAGTGGAGAAAGTGCTTCCGCATTAGAACAAATTCATGGGGTAAACATTTCCTTTTATGTAGCTACCGGTTTATCCTTGTTTGGCCTGGTTCTAGCATTCTTTATTAAAGGGACAACACCTGCAGAGGATAGAGCGAAATTAACCACAGAAAGGGAATCCGAAAGGTGAATCTGTCTCATATTAGTGATGAATAACTGGCAGTAATAACCCCACGTTTCACTTTATTGACTTTTTGAGGGGTTAGATAGAAGAAAGGCTTTGATAGTCATTGTTCATGAGAAGTATGATTTTTTAGATATGAAGCTGCCCTTTTGGCGCAGCTTCATTTTTTTTAAAAGTTAAGAAAGTATAAAATCAGTGCATTGACTGCGTTAAGCCAAGTAGTTATTTTGAAATGTTTGATGTATATTGGCAATGCTCCGACTAATTGCTTCGCTTTCCGTGGGCACGGCCTCAACTAACTTTGCAAAGAAGAACACGTTGCAAAGTGGATTTTCGGCTCGCGCTAATCCCGCAGGAGTCTACGTAATTAGTCTCCGCTATGAGAAGGTGCAACAATTCTTGTCATAAGTAATAGGTTGACTTTTTTACAATGGGTAAAGTGAAAATCGTTATCCGTGAGTATAAAAGCAGCTGTGTTACTTCATGTTAGCGTTGTAGAGCCTGATAATAGCGAAGGCCGGCTACTTCAACTCCTGTGGGAAATGTTTGACCTGAAGATCCACTTTTTTGAGCGGGTTTTGCTAAAAAAGTTAGCTGAAGGACAAACCCCACGGAAAGGGAAGTGGGCAGCCGGAGTGGAGGTCAAGCAGTAGCTATTATTCCATAATAGCTACTAGAGGAAGCGTAAATCTGAACATTTAGTGATAAGGACTGAGCGAATTTTGCTCAGTTTTTCTAAATGTTTTTGAAAACCCTTGGCTGTGCCCGCGGAAAGCGCGTATAGTTTCACGATGCGGCGATGATACTCCTATTAATAATATGATTATTCGTATTTTGAGTAAAGAAGTTGTGTTTTGTACCAGTCTCTTTGATCAGAAAACTTAGTCCTATAATGGCGTTTTTGACGATCAGAAATGACGCTACTTCATAGCATCCAGACTATAATTGCTCTTTAAGTTAATGGATAACGGGCATGACATTAAGCTTAAAGCCAACTATAATAAGTAGCAAAGGAATAAAAACAGAGGCGAATAACTCTATACCAAACTGGCGACTTGAAGTTCCATAGATCGATTAAGAATAACGGTAAAGAGGCTAGGATATTAAAAGCGATAGATTCATCATTTTTCCTGGCATTCAGATTTCTATCATCATAACAAAACAACAATAATTTTGGTACAATTATGAAAATAAGCAGTAAAAAATGTTAATCTTAGATGTATACAGATCGCTTCAATTACGTTACGCTCGGGTATAGGTTGAAAAAGGAGAAATAGATAACTAATGGAATTATGAATGAGCGCCCTTTTACAACAGATAGGGGGTACATACATGGCAAAACTTCACATCAAACATACGCTAATCGATGAAGCATCAATAGAGGAAGTAATCTTGAGAAACTATCCGATTAAAGATTTACATTACTGTGTTTTGTTAACGAGCGGTTTGAATGACCTCCTACATCGTTAAGGGAGATGAAGGGACATATGTATATCGCGTTTATCGTCATCAGTGGAGGGATAAGCCCGCCATTCAGTTTGAACTAGATGTCTTGCAACATTATATAGTAGCCGATTTAAATTATCCAAACCGATGTTAAATAAAGACGATACATTATTAAGAGGATTTACTAAATAAACCGATAACTCGAATTCTCCCCGTAATAAGGCATTTTCTTGGTGGTGAATCGGCGGCATTATTATGTAAAGTTGTAAATGAAATAAAAGAGGAATTGGCTGAGAAAAATTTGGAAATAGGTCTTTGTCATGGAGCTTTTCATAATCATCATTTGAATAATGGAGAATTAGAAGTATTTGACTTTGATTTTACTGCAATTGGCTACAGATCTTATGATGTCGCAGTTTCTTGGTGGAATTTATTACATAACGATAAGCGTCAAGAACAAGAATGCTGGGATAGCTTCCTACAAGGATACCTCTCACAAAGAGAATTGACTAAAGATGATCTTCAGAGTGTTCCGCTATTTACACTATACGCAGAATATGGCTGTTAGGCACAATGCTTGCTAATGGTGATGTGTGGGGGACAAATTGGTTAAATAAGAATGCTTTAAAATTGTTTTTGTTACAGGTTCAATCAGATCGAATAAAGGAAGAATCTAGTAGTAGTCAATAGACAAGTTATTTATTATATAAAGGAGTGAAGGTAATTTGGAAGCATTACCGACATGGTTTTTGGTTATTTATTTTAGTTTTATTATTTTCAATTTAGTAACTGCAATTATTAGTAATATTCGAGATAGATGGATACCCTTTGCATATACGACCATTATTTTAACTATCGCTATTCCTTTCATTAGTTTTATTTATTCGGTTGAAAGACCTGTGGAAGTGAATCCAATAGCCTATATTTTCTCGCAAATGGCAAATGGAAAAATAACAGCAATCCTACTAATTATGGGTCATTTATATTTACTATTCTGGTTCATTCTATATATGAAGGATAGCTTCGGTAAACAGTTAGTAAAATACTACCGAAAAATTGTCAAAAAAATACAGGATAAGGGTTTTCTTAATAGAGAAAAGTCAAGTTAAGAAGTTGAAATAAGATTAGAGGTGCATCTATGCGAATTTTATCTTTAGCAGTCATACTATTATTATTATTTCTAATAGGCTGTGATGTAAGCAAATCAAATTCAAATTTTTATTTATCCTTAATGGGAGAAAGCGAGAATTGGAGATTAAAAAACTACGAGATTGAATTAACAGATCAGACATTTCGAGCAGGAAATGGAACTTTAGATATGAAAGGGCAAGAGAAGTATGTAACAGATACATTTTATATAGAGGTCCATGCGGTTATTAATGAAAAAGATAATATTATTCAGGCCTCTGTTAAAAATGGCAAGGTTGACATTTCAGAAGAGCGAACTGGCTCAACCAAAGGTGATTCTCTTGTTAATCATGAAGGTAAACCTATATCATTAGAAGAAATCAACAATATTTATGTAGTACTAGAATGGTGGGACGATCGGAAAAAGAAAAAAGTAAAGGAAGTAATTGAATTATATCGTTCAAGCAGTGAATGGACTTGAAGTTCCATTTAATAAATGAGGAAGGAGAAATTCATTGACTATGTTAATGCTCGGAGGATTTTATGTGGGGGATGCGCTACTACAGTTGTTCATGTTCGTTCTAATTTTGAGTATTGCTTTTCTTCTAGTGAAAGGTATTAAAATGTACGTTACAAAACAAAAGCGATTAGCGCGTATTGAAGAAAAAATTGATAAATTAATGTGCGACAAGGTCGATAAGTAGTAAGGAAGAATGCTCTCATGTAAGCGTAGCTGGATAACGATCAACCGTTTTCATAAACTTTTTCGTAATGGTACATCCATATCTATATATGATATATCAGAAAGCTAGTGGATGATAATGAGGTCTTCTACTAGTTTTTTCGTTTATCTAGATAAGTATTGTATGTGCATACTAGAAAGTAAACAATAAGGAGTGTAGTCATTGGACCTAAAGAATCAGCTAACATCATTTCAACCAATCGTACCGAAGCGGCCGAATGTACTTATATTAGGATCGATGCCCGGAGGTATATCGTTAGAGAAGCAGCAATATTATGGTAATCCTCGTAACCACTTCTGGAAGATCCTTTTCACACTATTCAATGAACCGTTTTTGGAGAGATATGAGGATAAAATTATCTTTTGTAAACAGCATGGTATTGCGCTTTGGGATACAATTGCGACATGTTATCGTAAAGGAAGCTTAGATGCAGCAATTAAGGAGGAGGTTCCTAATGACATTATTGGATTTATAGCTAAACACCCTTCCATTAAACTAATAGCCTGTAACGGTGGGAAGGCTTATGACATACTTCATAAGCATTTCTCAATAGAAACCATACCCCATGTCACTGTTTTGAAACTTCCATCCACTAGCCCTATACCAGGACGCTATACGAAAACGTTTGAAGGAAAAGTAGAAGCATGGCGAGTGATTCTTTCATATATTAATGATTAACGTATTTATGATGTAGATAGTCAAATATCCATGTTTTTTGTCGATTATCTATGTAAAAATAGGGTATAATAAAAGTAAATAGATATTTAAAAGTACTTTGTGTGAATCATGAATATTTTTCATCGTTTTGTAATAGGATTAAATTGGTTGTTTAACTGGGAACGGTACCGCAAATGAGTCGCAAGCGGCAACTTGCGACTCAGACAGTTATCCGCAAGGGGCGGCGACTTCGTTACAAAGGACAGCAAATCCTTGTTAACTCCGTCGGCAGGGTGATTACTTGTTTTCTCGGCTATTAACAATCAACAATACAAGCGTTGCGAACGAAAACATCAACTCAAGCGTCTTGTCAATTGGAATCACAAATTTCAGCCCCTTTCCCTTAGGGGATTACCAGTCGCCAAGTAAAGAGAAGCAGTTTGCTTAGCTTCCATTCTACACCCTGCAAGTCCTGTCCCCACCATTATACTACAATCCGTGTAAAAATTGTGGAAATTATTAGGAAATGGTATAAAATTCACAGAGTTCTGTCTATTACGTATAAACTTCCTATTGATTTTTGGGGCATGAATAGGGGTGAAGCCCTGTGTAACAAGTAGGAGTAAAGGGTTTCATATCAAACGAAAGCTTGTATATTTAAATGGAGAAAATGAGTAATTTGCCTTATTTTCTGTGATAATTCTAATAATTTTCTTGAAATATTTTTTACAGCTTCGTATACTAAATGTTAAATCTTTAAATCAATAGTAAATTCCATTTTGAACAATGGCCAAGAAGCTGTGTGTGTGCTGAAGTATTTTATATTGTAAATTAGTAGGTATCAACGAGGTATGGTACTCGTTACAACGCTAGAGTATGAGTTTATATTATACTTTATGAAGCTGTATGTGTGAGCGTACAGCTAAAATAAGGTGATACCACGTAATGAAACGTCCTTATCAAGTAATTGATAGAGGCGTGTTTTTTTATAGTCTAGGAATTTATAAAATTAGCCCATGTGGATGTGTGTGTGCAGCTCGAGCGCCCAAAAGCGAGGTGATTTCATGAATCGCCCTAAGCTAAATCAGTATCGACTCGCAAGCTCACCGTGATTCTTTTATCTTCGTTGATTGCTCCAGTCGCTGCGTTTCTGCTTTAATTAAATATGGAGGGATTCAGATGTGTAAGCATTTAGTATTACAAACAGATTTTGGTATTGGTGACGGAGCTGTAAGTGCAATGTATGGGGTTGCTATTTCCGTTGACCCTGAGTTACGAATATTCGATCTAACCCATGATATTCCACCATACAATATTTGGGAGGCTTCTTATCGCTTATACCAAACCATTACATATTGGCCAGAAGCAACCATATTTATATCTGTTGTAGACCCTGGTGTTGGAACAGATAGATTAAGTGTCGTTGTTAAGACGATGGATAATAAATACATTGTGACACCAAATAATGGTACATTAACCCATATTAAAGAACATCTAGGTATTGCTGAGGTACGTGTTATTGATGAAAAAATAAATCGTTTACCACGTTCTGGTCATTCTTATACATTTCACGGACGTGATGTTTATGTTTACACAGGAGCAAGGCTTGCTTCTGCAATTATAGATTTTGAGGAGGTTGGCCCAAAAGTAGATGTTGATGTGATTATTCGTATGCCTAAGCCAGAAGCTAAAATAGAAGAGGAGATTGTTAAAGGACATATTGACATCTTGGACATCCGTTTTGGTAATCTGTGGACGAATATTAATCGTACACTGTTTGCTGAGGCGGGGATTAGATATGATGATGTACTCGATGTTACCATTACGAATCATTCACAACAGGTCTATAAAAATAGCATGACATTTAGCCAGTCATTTGCAAAAAGTCGGTTAGGAGAGCCATTGGTGTATGTGAATTCCTTAGATAAATTAGGCATCGCACTAAACCAAGGTTCATTTGCTAAAACCTATCAGATAGGGACAGGAGAGAATTGGGAAATTTGGATTACGAAAGTATCATCTACGTAAAATTATGACTGAATGAAGCAGATTGGAGTGAAATAAAACAGCCTATTCAAATAACATGAGAATAGTGAGCTATGCAGTTAGCAATACGTATGATTAAGATGTAGGTATCGAAAACGAGCTTACCAAGTGGATCTTCGGACTCGTGCTGTTCCCGTCGGAGTTTCGCATATTTCAGGTGCTAAATGAATGATTCTAATCAAAAAACGAACAATAATTAATTTTTGAAGTGGTGCCCCCTATCAAGTAGACAGTGGAAATAATAAAAACTGACTTAAGCGGTTTTAGCTCTAAATTCGATAGAGCTAAGGCCGTTTAGTTGTTTTTGATATCTATCATCATTGTAGAAAGAAGAAGCCCTGTTTTTTATTCGAATTCGTAATCCCTGAGCTTTGATCGGGCTTTCTTTCACTCCTCACTATAACTTAAAAAAGAAATAGTGGGTAAGATCACTCGTCGATGACCTTACCCACTAATCTTAGTATGTTTTTATTTTTGAAATAGCATACTGTGCAGGAGCTTGTTACGTCAAAATAAGGATTGGTAGAACTGTTCATTAATTTGTGACATATGTCATAGTTCCTTATGCTGTAAGTGTTTTATACTTTTAGTAAGTGACTATAAAAAAGAAGGTGAATGGCTTGGAAGTGATATTAAATCAATTTGATTTTACGACAAAATGGAACGGTGGTATTTTACTGCTCGTATTGTTTTTAATTAATATCTATCTTTTTTTGCTACCTAAGGGAAAAGAAGATTCGATTAAAAAAACAATCCTATTTATAAGTGGGTTAGTCGGGTTATTCATTGCTCTCGGGACACCTGTAAATATTTTAGGTAGAGTTACGTTTAGCTTTCATATGATTCAATTAGTTATGCTCTTACTCGTTGTTCCTCCACTCTTAATAGTTGGGTTTAAGAAAGGAATATTGGAAAAGATTCCTTCCATAGCACCTGTTCAAAAAGGATTGTATTGGTTGACTAATCCTTTTATTAGTTTGTTCTTATTCTATGGGATGTTTTATCTATACCATCATCCCCCTATTTTTGATTATGTAAAAGTTGACTATTATTTAAATTATTTTTATTTGTTTGCATTATTTTTTGCAGCGATCTTATTATGGTTGCCACTTCTATCAAAAAATGCCCTCATGGCAAAAGCAAAACAAAGGTATTGTTTAGCAAATATCATTCTAATTATTCCGTTGTTTTTGATTTATCTCATGTCCAAAGAAAGTTTATATACGGTATATACAGATATTGGTATGCTTACGGCTGCCTTAGAGTACTGTATACCGGATTGGGATACATTGCCAAAGGAATTTTTCGCAGAACTCCTACCATTTAATCCACTTAACGAACAAAAAATCGGTGGAAGTATACTAATTAGTGGTCATGCTGTCGTGTTTGGTGGTGTAATGATTAAAAATTTTCGTGTAAAAGAAAATTAAAATGGGACGCTCTCTTAAAATAAATTCATTTTGCTAAAAAGTTTTAATAGACTCGGGTTCTAAAGGAAATCAATAATTCCCACATTCAATTACCATGATAAAGTGGAAAAATATCCACATTTACTTCAATGAAGTGAAGGAATGTTTTTTTGTCGTTGCGTGTTAGAATTATTAACTTTTTATTTGTTGACAAATTTTACAACAATTCAATTAATTAAGTGTGATGCAGATGGTATTTCTTACTTTTTTTGCTAAGATCAGTATTTGACTGGTTTGTAAAAAAATAAAAATTTTGCAGGAATTTGTTAAAAAACATCGAATAATAGATTAGATACGGGTCAAATTATCCATTTTAGCAAAAGAGGTGTAGAGATATATGAAATCTGTCGCACATATAAGATCGAATGATAAAAAGGTCCAAACAGTGGAAGAACATCTAATCGAAGTAAGAAACCTAGCCGAGTCTTACGGAGAAAAAATTGGAGTAAAACATTTAGCTGGTTTAGCAGGAATGCTTCATGACATGGGTAAGTACAGTGAAGAGTTTTTAAGGTATATTACAGAAGCTGTGGAGAATCCAGACTCTTCTCCAAAGAGAGGGAGTGTTGATCACTCTTCCGCAGGGGGAAAACTACTGTATGAGCTTTACCATGCTGGCAAGAATATTGACATCCATCAAGCGCTTGTGGCGGAAATAGTAGGAAATGCTATTATTTCACATCATGGCTATTTACATGACTTTTTAAATCCTGACCTGAGTTCAGACTACTTAAGAAGGGTTTGTCAGAAAACGTTTACAGAAAACTTCGAGCAAGTAAAACAATCCTTTTTTGCCAAAGTAATTAGTAAACCGAACTTTCAAGATTACATGAATTATGCAGTTGAAGAACTAAAAGCATATATAACCAAAGGAAATAATGAAGATTTAGAAAAACATCTCATGTTTTTAACAAAATTCGTTTTTAGTACATTAATTGACGCCGATCGTACAAATACAAGAAGATTTGAAGAAAATACTGCTTATGAGAAACCCATTAATTATAAGCAGTTATTTACTACATATTACGAAAAACTCCTGAAAAAAATAGATTCTTTTCGGAATCATCCAGATGCGCACAAGCCAATTAATGTTTTAAGAGCCAATATGTCTGATCAATGTGAACAGTTTGCAACAAAGTCTTCCGGAATATATACATTATCAATCCCAACAGGTGGCGGAAAAACGTTGGCGAGCCTTCGTTATGCTTTAAAGCATGCAGTAACACATAACAAAAAAAGGATTATTTATGTCGTACCATTTACGACAATCATTGAGCAAAATGCAGAAGAAGTAAGGAAAGTATTGCAGGATAATGTCAATATATTAGAGTATCATTCCGATGTGATTGCTGATATAACAGATGAGGATGAAGCTGAGGAAGGGGTAATGACGGATCAGCAAAAGTTAAAATTGGCAAAGGATAACTGGGATTCGCCAATTATTTTTACAACAATGGTGCAATTTTTAAACGTTTTCTATGCTAATGGAAGCAGAAATATTAGAAGGTTACATAATTTGAGTGATGCGATCATTATTTTTGATGAAGTGCAAAAGGTACCAACAAAATGCGTTTCTTTATTTAATAACGCTTTAAACTATTTAAATTCAAATTGCATGACAAGTGTTCTGCTTTGTACAGCAACACAACCTGCTTTAGATTTTGTAGAACACAAACTAGATATCAATACCGATGGGGAAATCATTAAAGACCTTCAAACAGTTATCGATGGATTTAAACGTGTTGAAATTATTGATCAAGCAAGTGATGAAACGTTTGATAATGACAAGCTTTCTCTATTTGTCCAATTAAAGATAAATGATGTAAAAAGTATTTTAGTGATTTTAAACACCAAGACAGTCGTTCACAACCTATATAATCAGCTACAACAAGAATTGTCAGATATTCCTGTTTATCATTTAAGCACGTCTATGTGTGCAGCACATCGGAAAGCAATATTAGCAGATGTTAGGGAAAAGTTAGATAATGGAGAAAGAATTATTTGTATTAGCACACAGTTAATCGAGGCTGGTGTTGATGTCAGTTTTGATTGTGTCATTCGTTCATTAGCAGGGCTGGATTCGATTGCCCAAGCAGCAGGAAGATGTAATCGGCATGGTACAAAGCATATTCAACCTGTTTACATCATTGATCATGAAGAAGAGAATCTTAACCATTTAAAAGAAATTAAGATAGGAAAGAGGATTTCAAAAAAAATACTGCTTGATATAAAACAGGAAAAAACAAATCATGGTGGCAATATCTTATCTCGTGAAGCAATGGTACGCTATTTTCAGGAATTATTTACTAATCTAGCGGGAGATCTGAACTATTTTATTCCGAAATTGCAAAAGGAAATGACAGAACTTTTAATGGTACAAACAGAAGAACTAGTTAATGCGTATTTTGCCAAAAATGGAAAGCTTCCAGACACGTATATGCTGACCAGTATAAAAACTGCAGCAGAAAATTTTGAAGTAATCGATAATGTTACAACTTCTGTCATTGTTCCATATGAAGGTGGTAAAAATATTATCACAGATCTCACTGGTGCTGAAACAATTGATGACTTAACCCATTTATTAAGAACAGCACAGCAATATACTATTAATATGTACGAGCATGAGTTAAGGCAGTTGAGTGAAAATGGTGGACTCGTATCTATATTTGATGGAGAAATTTTAACAGTTACAGAAGGTGCTTATAACAACGAATACGGTCTTGAACTGCAAAATAATAGTGATTTGAGTTTTTTAAGTTATTAGAAAAACCTATCTTGCATGTAGATAGGCTTCTCGAATAATACACTATGTTTTTCAATCCGCGCTTATATAAGGGACAATTTATTTTAACATAATTATTTGATTTATATTAATTGTGGGGAAAAAGAATTTGTAATGGAATTTGTTGAGTTGAATAAACCTTTATTAAAAAATTTACTTCAATATGATAACTCTGTTTTAAAAGTTAATGCATGGTATGAATCTTTTTTAAAAATTTGACTTGAATTTCTAAAATACAGAGCTTCATTGTTAGAGAAGGAATCTAGGTTTGCTTTTATCTAGATTCCTTGAAAGGGGATGAATAGATGAGAAACGCAATCGAATTTGATGTTTTTGGCGATTATGCCCTATTTACAGATCCTTTGACCAAAATGGGTGGAGAAAAAATGTCCTATCAAGTGCCAACATATCAGGCACTGAAGGGGATTGTAGAATCAATTTATTGGAAACCGACTTTGCTGATGATTGTAGATGAGGTGCGAGTGATGAATCCCATTCGTATGGAATCAAAGGGAATTAGACCTATTGAGTATGGTGGAGGAAACACACTAGCAAACTATACATATTTAAGGGAGGTGCATTATCAAGTAAAGGCCCACTTTGTTTTTAATTCACATCGTCCTGATTTAGCTTTTGATCGTAACGAAAACAAGCATCATAACATACTTAAACGTTCATTAAAAGCTGGTGGAAGAAGAGATATTTTTCTTGGTGCTCGTGAGTGTCAGGCATATGTCGAGCCTTGTAACTTTGGCGAAGGAAAAGGATTCTATGATAATTATGAGGGTGAGATACATTTTGGCACAATGGTTCATGGTATTAATTATCCAGATGAAACGGGAAGAAATCAGATGGAAGTTCGTTTATGGAACCCCATTATGAAAAATGGTGTCATTCAATTTATTCGTCCAGATCAATGTGAACATATTAGGACGGTTTCAGAAATGTCTCCAAAACATTTTGATCAGTCAAATGTGCTGTCAGCAGAAGAATTATGGACCCATATAGATGGAGGTGAGTAAATGAGCTGGTTATTAAACCTATATGAAACGTATAATGCTAACACAGGCTATGTTGGGGAAATCGCAAAAAATGCTTATGACCGTGAATATACATTACTCCCTATTTCCCATACAACGCAAAATGCACATATAGAGGTAAACATCACAGAGGATGGTAATTTTCATTCGGCAGATGTGATCGATAAAGAAGATGCAAGTACATTGATTCCTTGTACAGATGAATCTGCAAGTCGTGCTGGGTCAAAAGTTGCGCCATATCCATTACATGATAAGTTAAGCTATGTCGCTGGCGACTTTGTGGCATATGGTGGGAAAATAAAGCAAGAAGAACCGTTTCAAAAGTATATTTCGAAACTTAAAAACTGGGCTGAATCACCGTACAGTCATAAAAAAGTGAAAAGTATTTACAACTATTTAAGAAAAAAGCACTTTATCAAGGATCTGGTTGCACATAAAGTGCTGTATTTAAATGAAGATAGTAAATTAATTGAGAAATGGGATAAGAAATATGAATCTTTACATGGTGGGAAACCACAGATATTTTCGGTAGTTAATGGCGGGCAGGAAAGTGCATTTATTAGATTTAATGTCTATTCATCGGATAAACTTTTAGAAAAAGTTTGGAAGGATAAAGAGATGTTTCAATCCTTTATTAATTATTATAATGGTTCTTTACATAAAAGTGATTTATGTTTTGTCACTGGAAAAGTAATGCCGAGTACAGATAGACATGCGAATAAAATTCGTCATGCAGCAGATAAAGCAAAATTGATTTCAGCAAATGATTCAAGTGGTTTTACGTTTAGAGGTCGCTTTCAAAAAGGGGAGGATGTCGCTGCAATAAGCTATGATGTATCACAAAAAGCGCATAATGCCTTAAAATGGTTGATTAATCGGCAAGGGAAAATGGTCGATCAACGAGTATTCTTGGTCTGGGCAAATGATGGTACAGAACTAGCAGAACCAACTGCTGGTACAGTAGATTTAAGGCTGTTAAAGAAGGTAGCAATGGTTGATGAGAAGAAGAGTTATACGAGCCAAGTGTTTGCAAAAGAGGTGGCCAAGGCTATCGATGGCTATAAGAACGATTTAACTACAGAATCGGATGTGAATATACTTATTTTGGATTCCGCAACGACGGGGCGGCTTGCTGTTCTATATTATCGTAATATGAATAAAAAACTATATTTAGATAGACTTGCAAACTGGCATGCTACCTGCGTTTGGCAGCATTGTTATAGAAAAGATGAAGATAAGAAAAATATATTGTTTCATGGTGCACCATCGACTAAGGATATCGCTTTTGCTGCCTATGGATCAAAGGTAAATGAAAAAGTAGTTAAAGGATTAATGGAACGTATTCTCCCTTGTATTGTTGATGGGAGAAAAATACCGCGAGATATTGTTACGAGTGCTTTTTATCGGGCATCCAATCCAGTTTCAATGGAACCGTGGGAATGGGAAAAAACTTTTAGTATTACATGTGCTTTAATCAATAAAACATTAAATGAAAAAGGGGAGGGATATAACGTGCCTTTGGATAAAGAAAATACAGATCGTGACTACTTATTTGGAAGATTACTTGCAATAGCCGATGTGTTGGAAAGAAGAGCCTTAGGGAAGGAAACTACACGTGCTACCAATGCAATTAGATATATGAACTCATTTTCAAAACACCCGCAAAGAACCTGGAAAACGATTCAAGATAGCCTACAGCCTTATCAAGCAAGGTTAGGAACAAGCGCAATAGATTTAACTAAATTAATAGATGAAGTTGCTTCAAAATTCAAACTGGAAGATTTTAATAATCGACCATTGTCAGGAAAATATTTATTGGGACTTTATAGTCAACGGAATGATTTATATCAAAAAAAGGGTACAAATAAAGAAAGTTCAAATGAAAAAGGGGATATATAAAATGACTACTTTAGACCACAAAATTGACTTTGCAGTAGTTTTATCTGTTTCAAAAGCAAATCCAAATGGAGATCCATTAAATGGAAATCGACCTCGCCAAAATTATGATGGTCACGGTGAAATTTCGGATGTCGCTATCAAAAGAAAAATTCGCAATCGGCTGATGGATATGGACGAATCTATTTTTGTTCAGTCTAACGACAATCGATCAGATAACTTTAATAGTTTAAAAGAAAGAGCTGAAGCAAATACTGAATTAGACAAGATTATGAAGTCAAAGAAAGGTTCGAATGAAGAATTTGCACGAATTGCTTGTCAACAATGGCTTGATGTTCGCAGCTTTGGACAAGTTTTCGCATTTAAAGAAAAAAGTAAAGGGGCTGGTGTTTCTGTTGGAATTAGGGGCCCAGTTTCTGTTCGTACTGCAACTAGCATTGACCCAATCGATATTACTAGTATGCAAATCACGAAAAGTGTTAACTCCGAGACTGGTGACAAAAAAGGTTCAGACACAATGGGAATGAAACACCGCGTAGATTTTGGTGTGTATGTATTTTACGGGAGTATAAATACACAATTGGCGGAGAAGACAGGGTTTACTAATAAAGACGCAGATAAAATGAAGCAAGCGCTTGTGACATTGTTTGAAAACGATGCTTCATCAGCCAGACCTGATGGTAGTATGGAAGTAAATAATGTATATTGGTGGGAGCATAATTCAAAGTTAGGACAATATTCTTCGGCAAAGGTGCATCGTTCATTAGAAGTGAAATCTAAAAATGAAGAACCAAAATCATTTGCAGATTATGAATTTAAATTGCATGAATTGGATGGCCTGAAGGTTGAAATTATTGATGGATTGTAATGAATATGATGACTATCTGATGCTATCAGGCATTCAGCATTTTCAATTTTGTAAACGACAATGGGCATTAATCCATATTGAGCAACAATGGGAAGAAAATGTTCGTACAGTGGAAGGACAATTTTTGCATCGGAAAGCAGATCAACCTTTTGAAAGAGAAAAAAGAGGTAATAAACTTGTTGTTCGAGCAATGCCAATAAAATCAGAGGAATTAAAGATAACTGGCATTTGTGATGTTGTTGAATTTTTGAAAAGTGTTGATGGGGTTCCTATCAATGGTGAGGAAGGAAAATATCTTCCTATACCAGTTGAATACAAACGGGGAAAGCCGAAGAAAAATGATGCGGATATTCTGCAATTAGTAGCACAGGCGATTTGTTTGGAGGAAATGCTTCTTTGCGAGGTTAATATGGGATACATATTTTACAACGAAATAAAGCACCGACTAGAAATACCAATTACTTGTGAAATAAAGAATAAGGTAAGAGCTATTGTATCGGAGATGTATGACTATTATATGCGCCGTCATACACCAAAGGTGAAAACTGGTAGATTCTGCAAGAGCTGTTCTCTTCAACATATTTGTTTACCTAGATTGATGACAAAGCAATCTGTTAAGCGCTATATAGAAGGGAAGGTAAATGAGTGAAGAATCTTCTCAATACACTATTTGTTACGCAGTCAGATGTCTATTTGTCTTTAGACGGTGATAACATTGTTTTGATAAAAGAAAAAGAAAAGTTAGCAAGATTGCCGTTGCACAATTTAGAATCTATTGTTGCTTTTGGCTATACAGGTGCTAGTCCGGCACTAATGGGATATTGCGCAGAGAGAAATATTTCTTTAATATTTTTAACAATGAATGGACGTTTTCTGGCAAGAGTTGTAGGAGAGAGTAGAGGGAATGTAACACTTAGAAAAAAACAGTATCGTATTTCAGATAATGAAAAGCATTCGACTGAGGTTGCTCGAAATTTCATTATAGGTAAGATATATAATAATAAGTGGCTTCTTGAAAGAATGACAAGAGATTATCCTTTACGAATAAATGTTGATAAATTTAAGGAAGTATCTCAGCATTTAACTATCATGATGAAAGAAACCAGAAGTTGCGCTGATTTGGAGAACTTACGCGGCTGGGAGGGGCAAGCTGCAATTAGCTATAATAAGTGCTTAGATGATATGATTCTACAGCAAAAGGAAGATTTTTATTTTAGTAAACGTTCACGGCGTCCACCATTAGACAATGTGAATGCGATGCTATCATTCGCATATACGTTGTTGGCAAATGATGTAGCCGCAGCATTGGAAGCGGTTGGACTTGATGCTTATGTTGGTTTCCTACACCGTGATCGTCCTGGTAGAGTTTCATTGGCTTTGGATGTTATGGAAGAACTAAGAGGCGTCTTGGCAGATAAATTTGTTTTAACTTTGATTAATAAGAAGTCTATCAATAAAACTGATTTTCAAAAGAAAGAAAATGGTGCGGTTATTATGACAGAGGATGCTAGGCGGAAATTTTTATCCGCCTGGCAACATAAAAAACAAGAAAAAATAACACACCCTTATTTAGGTGAAAAAATTTCTTGGGGACTAGTTCCCTATGCACAATCACTGTTATTAGCGAGAT
The DNA here is from genome assembly GCF_034190895.1 of Virgibacillus sp. M23. Lineage (NCBI taxonomy): Bacteria > Bacillati > Bacillota > Bacilli > Caryophanales > Bacillaceae > Virgibacillus > Virgibacillus sp. M23. The sequence goes on from NZ_JAWDHA010000024.1 coordinate 43,472, forward strand.
ATTTGAGGAATGATTTAGATGAATACCCTCCTTTTATGTGGAAGTAGGTGAGTTTATTTGTTAGTTTTAGTTACCTATGATGTTAATACAACTAGTAATGGAGGAGCGAGAAGACTCCGTAAAATTTCCAAAATTTGTCAAAATTATGGACAACGGGTTCAGCATTCCGTATTTGAATGTGTTGTTGATGCAACACAGTATACCACCTTAAAGATTGAATTATCTGATATAATCGATCGGGAGAAGGATAGTCTCCGTTTTTATCAACTAGGGAATAATTACAAAATGAAGGTGGAGCATATTGGTGTTAAGGATTCTATTGATATAGAGCAACCTTTGATTTTTTAGTGCGAATGTGAAGCAAACATGAAACCCCTAGATGATTCGCACCATTAAAAAGTGATTTTTTTTACATTTATTTCTATAAATGAACAGGTGTTTTATAACTTATAGAAAAATAGCGTTATTTTGGTTTGTTTTTTAACAATTATTGTAAATAATAACCATAATTCGCAGTCGCACTCTACATGAGTGCGTGGATTGAAATCAAGGGTCATACGCATGTGGTGCGGAATTTATCGTCGCACTCTACATGAGTGCGTGGATTGAAATATAATCACTTGTTAAATTTAATGTTTTGTTTCTGTCGCACTCTACATGAGTGCGTGGATTGAAATACTCCCACCATTTGTTAATATGTCGTCAAAGTCTGTCGCACTCTACATGAGTGCGTGGATTGAAATTTTTCACTACTTCTGTCAAACCTGTAATAATTGGGTCGCACTCTACATGAGTGCGTGGATTGAAATTTATCAAGATATCCTTGTTCAATTTGTTCTGTGGTCGCACTCTACATGAGTGCGTGGATTGAAATAAGAAGCCTTGGGCAGTCTTTTCTGCTAATGGACCGTCGCACTCTACATGAGTGCGTGGATTGAAATCAAAATCGAACCTAATTTGATTAAATCCACCCCAGTCGCACTCTACATGAGTGCGTGGATTGAAATCTGATTGACTATTTGTTGCATCGGTGGGGATATTGTCGCACTCTACATGAGTGCGTGGATTGAAATTAGCCTATAAGTACGCATAATAAAAAAGCCTGTTGTCGCACTCTACATGAGTGCGTGGATTGAAATCTTGTTGATCCGTAAAGGGTCTATTTACTGCAAGTGTCGCACTCTACATGAGTGCGTGGATTGAAATTTGTAAACAGCTAATGCATAACGAACACCGTCAGTGTCGCACTCTACATGAGTGCGTGGATTGAAATCGTTCGAAAGTCGCCGGTTAGACAGATACCAACCGTCGCACTCTACATGAGTGCGTGGATTGAAATCCGAAAAGTCGAAATCAACTATTCGCAGCCCTAGGTCGCACTCTACATGAGTGCGTGGATTGAAATTCTTAAGCACAGTTAGTATTTCTAAAGCGTTACTGTCGCACTCTACATGAGTGCGTGGATTGAAATCTACTGCGGAATACATAATCGCTATCTTTAGCGGGTCGCACTCTACATGAGTGCGTGGATTGAAATGCTAATGATTCAGCCGGGATACACGCCTACAGACGTCGCACTCTACATGAGTGCGTGGATTGAAATAGACCTGATTCAACAGATAAACGTTTTAGAGATCGTCGCACTCTACATGAGTGCGTGGATTGAAATGTTTTAGTTCCTACCATAGTATTACCGCATTTTTGTCGCACTCTACATGAGTGCGTGGATTGAAATAGATTGAACCTAACGTAGCTACAGGTCGTCTATTGTCGCACTCTACATGAGTGCGTGGATTGAAATATCATTTTTCTAACGATAGGTTAAAATTAAGTACGTCGCACTCTACATGAGTGCGTGGATTGAAATCATTGATACATTACAGCCACACCAAACTTGCGAAAGTCGCACTCTACATGAGTGCGTGGATTGAAATCAATACTCATTATAAGAAATATAATAAAGGGTTGGTCGCACTCTACATGAGTGCGTGGATTGAAATAATCACGTTTGATAATAACGATTATCTACTGCGTCGCACTCTACATGAGTGCGTGGATTGAAATGAGAAGTGAAAACCAACGCTACGAACAGGCTTTGGTCGCACTCTACATGAGTGTGTGGATTGAAATAGATATCTACGTGGGATGAAATAAACCGCATATGTCGCACTCTACATGAGTGCGTGGATTGAAATCCTTAATGGGAGGGAAAGGAGGAAATGACGTGAGTCGCACTCTACATGAGTGCGTGGATTGAAATAGGAAATCTATCAAGAATTAATAAGCAACGTTTCAGTCGCACTCTACATGAGTGCGTGGATTGAAATTAACGACTTATCTAATATTATGAAAGAGTTGTCCGAGTCGCACTCTACATGAGTGCGTGAATTGAAATTAATGAGGATACAAGGAACAGGCAGCAATTAGATGTGGACATGGAGATTTTTTATCTGTAACAATTATGAACAACTCACGTCAAGTCTATTAGTCAACCACTTATTTATGTGAATTCACTAGATAGTCTAGTTGTTGCTTCAAGGGGCATTACGTAGGCTTATTTTAAAAACATAACAATAAGTTGTAGATACATAAATAAAAGAACATATGTCATGCCATAATTCTATAAAGTAAATAACTATGATAGAGGTGTCTAACGTCATTTAAAATAGAATGAAAATTAAAAATATGTTCTAATAAGCAAAGATATTTGTTATCTTTAATTTATCCCACATATAACTGGCAGTAAGACCCTCACTTCAAGCATTAAAGTAAAACCAATATGGATAAGGTGGATGATCGACTGCCAGTAAATGTCCGATTGGTTTAAAGGCCTTTAGGTACCCTTTAGATACTATTAATCCGTGAGGGGTAAACAAAACCCACATCGATTGAAGTTTCACTCATTCATTTACACAATGTCATCCTTCTTATCGCAGAAGCATTCTTAAAAAGTAAAAAAATGTATGACATGAAAAGAAAGACAATCCCTAGAGAAGCAAGTTGGTGGAAAAAATTATTGAAATATGAGCTTAGCTTTGGAAAAGGTTGGAGTAGAAAAATGATGCACTTTTGGATAAGAGGTTCTTTCATCAGCGGTTTTTGGGTACTTTTTATAGTTCAGGATAGTACCAACATTGCTGTAAGTCTTCTTGCGTTTGCTATAAGTTTTGCTTTATTCTGTTTACTTTCATTAAATCGAGCCCTGCTTACTCATTATCTTATATTATCAGTAATTGGGTTATCCCATGGATGGGTGATGATGGAATCTTTGCTACCGATTCTTTATTTACAAATGTTGGCAATTGATGCGAGCTATCGTCTCTCTACAAAAAATTTATATTATTATCTATTATTTAATGGAAGCATGTCCATTCTTTATGCGTACTCGTTAGGAGATTTTTTCATTGAAATCATCATTAGTACTGTTTTATGTATCATTCTTATTTTATCTTTAAATCATCACGTGGTGATGCGACACGAGCAAAGAGAGTTGTATGATCAATTATTGGGAGAATATCGTAAATCGAAACGTTTAAACCTTTCTGCACAACGAAATGCACGCTTGGAGGAAAGAACAAAAATTGCAAGAGATATGCATGATTCTGTTGGTCATCGATTAACAGCTTTGATTATGAAATTAGAAATGTTATCCATAACACATCAGGATGCAGATTATCAGGATTTAAAAGAGATGGCAATGAAAAGTCTGGAGGAAACTAGACAGGCAGTATCGGCATTACAAACAGAAGAGCATGAGGGTATTTCTACAGTTGTCCATTTAATTCGCAAATTAGAAGCAGAAAGTCATATGCTTGTTCAATTCACAGTGAAACAGGGTGTCTTATCCATACCGTTAACCAATCAAAAAAGTGTTGTTCTATACCGTGTTATTCAAGAAGCATTAACAAATGCAATGCGACATGCCCAGTCACGGGAAGTCGACGTTACCTTAGGAAAAGCAGCTACTGGAGCTGTTTCATTTGAAATTAGTAATGCTGTATTTGACTCTGAACCGTTCACTGAAGGGTTTGGATTAACAAATATGAAAAAACGGGTGGATGAAGTTAAGGGGAGTATGGAAATATATCGCACAGAAAAGAAATTCATTGTTTCTGGAATGATACCTGTTTAGTAAAGGGGAAAATTAAATGTGGCGTGTTCTATTAGTTGAAGATCAGGTTATGGTGCGACAAGGGCTGAAAGTCATCCTTGAGCAGGATGAACAGATTCGCGTGACACATGAAGCAAGTAATGGAAAAGAGGCAATAGAGATATTACATAAGCATTTCATCGATTGTATTATGATGGATGTACGTATGCCTGTCATGAATGGGATCGATGCTACTAGAGTCATCAAACAAAATTGGCCAAATGTAAAAATTCTTATATTAACAACATTTAATGATGAGACTTATGCATTGGAGGCTCTTAAGGAAGGCGCAAATGGATTTTTATTGAAAACGTCTGAATCAACAAAGCTCATTGATTCTGTATATAGCTGTATGCATGGAGGTATGACACTTCATGATGAGGTAGCAGCAAAAGTAGTACCACAATTACTCCAACGTTCCCGTGAAGAGCAAGCATCATTAGATGTTTCTTTAACTGAAAGGGAACTATGCATTACCAGATTAATTGGTGAAGGAAAAACAAATAAAGAAATTGCTTTGGAGCTACATCTATCTATTGGAACAATTAAAAATTACCTAACGCAAATTTTACAAAAAACGGGGTTGAGGGATCGTACCCAACTGGCCATATTTGCAGTTAAACAAGATATTACAGAATAAGTTTTAGGGAGATCAAAACGTGCTTAGGGATATCTATTCTTTATCCTATAGCACGTTTTTTAATGTGTTAGATAGTATGTTTCTAATACTTCATGGTGACCTCCGTCATATGAATTACCAGATAATCCATGACTTCAGATAGTATGGTATTTGTGGCAATTCACGTAAACTAAGGATAAGGGAGGAGATGCAGGTGCTTGAATTAGTAGATCTAACCAAAAGATTTAAACAGCAATATGCAGTCAAAAATTTAAATATGTTTATTGAAAAAGGGGAAATTATAGGACTGCTTGGACCAAACGGTGCAGGAAAATCGACAGCTATATCCATGATGTCATCATTGGTTGAGCCAACAGCAGGAGATGTCCGATTTAATAATAACAGTATACTAAAGAAGCCAGCTCAACTTCGAAAGGTAACAGGTATTGTACCACAGGAAATTGCACTATATAACGATTTAACTGCTGAAGAAAACCTACAATTCTTTGGAAGAATTTATCGATTAAAAGGAGCGGAATTAAAAAGAAGAATGGATGAAGTATTAGACCTTATTGGTCTAAAAGATAGAAGGAAAGATATTGTAAAGAAATATTCTGGAGGAATGAAACGCAGATTAAATATTGGTGTAGCACTATTACATGACCCAGAATTAATTATTATGGATGAACCAACCGTTGGAATCGATCCCCAATCTCGTAATTACATTTTGGAGACAGTTAAACGGTTGAATGCAGAACGAAATATTACCGTACTTTATACAAGTCACTATATGGAGGAAGTAGAGTTTTTATGTGATCGCATTTATATTATGGATAAAGGAAACTTAATTGCTTCTGGTACAAAGGATGATATCAAGCGAATTTTATCCGCGGAGAAGACAATATCTATTAAAGCTGACCGACTGAATGAAGCGTTTATAAAGGAAATAAAAGAGCACCCTTTGGTAAATAACATTCAAGTAGAAGAGAAAGAAATAACGATAATGGTGGCTAAAGAGGTTAATATTTTCTCAACTCTAATTAAAATGGCAGAGGACGCATCCTTGGAATTAAGTTCGGTAGCTATTAAAACACCTACACTAGAGGACGTATTCCTCCATCTCACCGGAAGAGCATTACGAGATTAGGAGGATATGGATATGATAGGTCAAATTATAAAAAAACAAGCATTGTTATTAATAAGAAATCCTGTTCAGTTATTACTCCTTATTGGCTTACCGATTATATTGATTCTGATATTAGGGAATGCGCTAGGCAGTATGATGAATGGTGATAGTTCTGGTTTAAAGGTAAAATTAGCATTAATTGAGCATCAGCCTGAGAACGAGCAAGTGGAAAACTTTTTAGCAAGTATCGACAATCCGAAAGGAACAAAGGTAGAACAAAGCGATGTAACTAATATCGCGCCGATTCAAACATTAAAATCAATTCTAACGAATGATGAATTAAAGGGAGTGATTGATGTTAGAGAAGTACCTTTTAGCGAGAAACAAGCGGTTTTAGATGATAATACCTATACTGCTGTTATTGAAATTCCTCGGAAATTCACACACGATTTTTTGTCGTATACAATTTTTGGGGAAGGAAATAAACCTAAATTACAACTATACGAAAATGAACAGCAACAAATTGGAGCAGGTGTTATTCGTAGTTTACTGGAAGATCTACAGCGACAATATACACTAGCCTCATTTTTACAAGAAAAGGAAATCGACCAACAAGTGCTTGCTGTAGAAACAGCTCTATTGAATAATAATCAACAATCGATTAATCAAAAAAATCCGGTGACCTCTAAGGGGTATTATACAATAGGAATGGCTGTTATGACTGTGTTATATATTGCTGCTACAATTGGTTCGCTTGCCTTTATGGAGAAAAGAATATTTGTATTTAACCGAATAATTATTGGAAATATGTCTCGTTGGGTATATTTTACTGGCATATTGCTGTCAGGTATGATTTTTGGATGTTTACATCTTGGAATTATATTCAGTTTTGCTTGGATTACCTTTGGAGTTAGTTGGCCCAATATCATGGCATTACTGCTAGTCACGTTTGCATTTTCTATTGCTGTAGGAGGGATTGCAGTTCTGTTAACCGCAATAAGCTATCGTTTGCATTCTGAGACCGTAACTAATTTCTTTTCTGGTATTGTTGTTTCTCTTATGGCTTTGATGGGAGGAAGCTTTTATCCAATTGGAGATAATTCAACTTTCATTCAGACACTTGGCAATTTAACACCAAATGGTGCTGGAATGTCAGCATATCTAAGCATTTTAAGAGGAGACAATATTTCAGCGATAAGTTCAAATATTCTTTTTCTTTGCTTATTTGGAATGGCAATGGTTCTAATTGCAGCGAGTACTTTCCCTAAAAGGGGGGAAGCGGTATGATTGGTATTTTATTTGCGAAAGCTAGACAATTTATTCGAAATCCATGGACTTTCCTTATCTTCACTGGCATGTCTATTGGTTTTGCCTTAATTATGGGGATAACTGGAGGAAGTAATGCAATTAGGGTTCCAGTAACGATAGTGGATGAACACTTGCGAGATACTACAATCATGTCTGAATTAAAAGCATCTACGTCCTTTGACCTTCAAGAAATGAAGAAGGAAGAAATGTTGAAGCATCTTAAAAACGGAAAAGCTGAAGTAGGTGTAATTCTAAAAGAGGAAAATTATCAAGTTATAGTTGGTGTTGACTCTGTTCGTGTTCGTATGGTAGAAAATATGGTTCGTCAGGCATATATTCATTATTATCAGCAACAAAATATAGTGGATGCTGCCAATATGGTTAGTAATAAGCAAAAGGATTTATTGCTTTATGACATGGAAGAGTCTATGAATGATCCCGTATTTACTGTTGATTCTAAGGGGTTTACGAGTTCTGATGCTGTTGTGTATAATCCGACATTTCAAGTATTGTTTGGATTTAGTTTATTCTTTGTCATTTATACAATTGCTTATAATGTATTACCAATATTAACAGAGAAAAACGAAGGATTATGGGATCGGATCATATTGTCTCCGGTTAAGAAGTGGGAAATGTATGTTGCCAATATGCTATATAGTTTCTTTGAGGGTTATTTACAGGTGCTTGTGATATTCTTACTGTTCCGATATGGATTTGGAGTTAATTTTAATGGAAGATTCTACGATACACTATTATTAATAATTCCATATGTTTTTGCAGTCATAGCATTAGCACTATTGATTACCGCACTAGTAAAAAATGTTCAACAGTTTAATGCAATTCTACCAATTATAGCTGTTAGTATGGCAATGATTGGTGGTGCTTATTGGCCAATCGAAATTGTTGAGTCAAATGCATTAATAGCACTATCAAAGATTAATCCATTAACATATGGAATGGAAATATTAAATGGGGCAGTTGTCTATAATTACTCCATACAGCATTTACTCTATCCGATCAGTATTTTAATTTTAATGGGCGTTGTTATGATAGGTATAGGTATCCATTTAATGGAGCGAAGACATATTTAAGGAAGAGGGTCGGCATTTAAAGTCGATCTTCTTTTTACTGTAATAAAGAAGAGTATGATATGGAGAAAATTTCATACGATATAACTAACTGTTTTAAAAATTAGTTCAGATTATTATGATTATTATGATATATTTAAATAGCTGGATTTACAGGTTCTAGGTTGTTATAATCATGCATTATACATGATCGTTTTTAGAAGTATCTAAAGGCTATTTCATAATGAGGATTGGAATGGACTTCTACGAGAGGAATGGGTATTAGTGAAACCACATACTATATCAGCATGAAAAGGCTCATCAGTCGCTAAAAAGCGAAGTGGATTTCTAGAGAGAACAGCTTCGTTGCACGAATCATCATGCTAGTTGTTCGTTATTAATTTAAAACACCTTTGTCCCCGCCTCATGAAAACTATAGATGTTACTATGATTGTGCTATCTATTCTTTTGGGCACGCGTTTCGTGTAAAGTGAATGTCCATTCACTAATTTTACAGATAGAAGGTTGATGAAAATGAAAAACACCTGGAAGATTTTTTCGAAGGATATGAAAAATATTAGTACAAATTGGGTCGCTGCCATCTTAATAGGTGGCTTAATTTTATTACCATCGCTATATGCATGGTTGAATATTAAAGCTTCATGGGATCCCTATGGCCAAACAGACCAGATTCCAATAGGTATTGTAAATGAAGATGAAGGAGCAACAGTTCGAGATCAGGATATCCATGCAGGTAATGATTTGGTGGAAAACCTTAAAGAAAATAAATCAATGGATTGGAAGTTCACCGATCGAGAAACAGCCATGGATGAACTGGAATATGGAAATTACTTTGCTGTTATCGTTATACCGAAGAATTTTTCTCAAAAGCTTGGAACAGTAGTTGAGGATGAACCAGAGAAGGCAGATATTGAATATTATGTGAATGAAAAAATTAATGCTATTGCACCTAAGATTACATCAAAAGGTGCCTCGGTAATCGTTGATCAAATTAGCAGTACATTTATTTCGACAGTTAATGGTGTAATCTTCGATTTATTTAATGATTTGGGCGTTGAATTGGAAAAAGATTTACCAGACATTAAACGATTTGAGCAGTATATTTTTAATATGGAAGAAAAATTACCAGAGATTCATGATTTATTAAATGATTCAATGACAGATGCGAATAGTGCTCAAGCTATCATAAATAAAGCTCAAGGTCTGTTGCCGAAGGCTGAAGGCGTAACAAACGATGGATTGAAAACCATCGATAATACAACAGCATTTCTTAAAAAGGCAGAAACTCGATTAGAAGAAATGGCACCGAAAATAGAAGAAGATTTAAATCGAGTACAAGAAATAGCAGATAAAACAAATAAATTTATCCAAGACATCCAAAACACAGGGATTGATTTTAGTAATGGTTCGCAGCTTACGGAACAAATAAATGAGCAGGTTAATCAAAGTATCAAAACAATTGATACCGTACAACAAGCGCTGGAAGAATTACAAAAACAAAATAATGAAGAGGGAACGAGTAACGAGCAGATTGAGAGGGCTCAAGAACAATTAGCAGCTATCAGGGACCGATTAGTAGCTGTACAGGATAAGAATAAAGAAATAGAATCGTTTATTAACGAGAAGAAAACAGAAGTAGATCAGACGATTAATGACTTACAGCAACTATCGGCAAATACCGCTACGAATATTGATGCTTTTGTAAAGGATTATAAAGAAAATATTGAGCCAACTGTTATGGCAGAGATTGACCGTGCTAAAAACACCTTAGCCGATGCACGAAATATCTTGGTAGAAATTAAGGACACCATACCTGAGGTTAAACGTATCTTGTCTAGTACGGAAGGAAATTTAAGTGACGGAAAAAAAGTATTAGAAGAGGTATTAAATGAGTACCCTTATGTAAATAGCAAAGTGAACGAACTGGCAGATCGGATTCGTGATATTCAAGGCGAAACGGATATTAATGAGATTATCCAACTACTACAGAATAATCCAGAGGCAGAGAGAGGCTTCTTTGCTGAGCCTGTTCAGCTTAATGAGAATAAGTTGTTCCCAATTGCGAATTACGGTACAGGTATGACGCCTTTTTACACAGTTTTAGCCATTTGGGTTGGGGGGCTATTATTAATTTCCCTATTAGCTGCAGATGTTCACCATCAAGAAAATCTCACCGGAAGGGAAATGTATTTTGGACGGCTATTCACCTTTATTACAATTGGTTTGTTACAGACGCTAATTGTTACGTCAGGAGATATGCTGTTATTACATGTTGATGTAGCACATCCAATATGGTTTATACTTTTTGGACTGCTCATTAGTGCCATCTTTATGCTAATTATCTATACACTTGTATCGGTCTTTGGTGATGTTGGGAAAGCAATGGTTATCGTACTACTTGTACTACAAATTGCTGGTGCTGGTGGAACATATCCAGTTGTATTATTGCCAGAGTTCTTCCAAGCAATTAATCCATTCTTGCCGTTTACGTATGGTATCGATCTGATGCGAGAAGCAGTAGGCGGAATTGTTTGGGAACGAGCAACGAGAGATATATTATTCCTATGTATATTTGGTCTAGCAGCTGTATTCATGGGTGCATTCTTAAAACCAATTATAAATCGTCAAACAAATAAACTGAAAGAAAAATCGAAGGAGTCTGGATTGTTTCATTAAAATAATTCAAGGGTATTGCTTTAAGATAGCGATAAAGGGAGGTTGATTCAGTTGCAAATTAATGAACAAGCACGAGAAAGTCTTTTATCAGAGGTTAACGGATTAACAGATGAAGAAATAAATAAAAAAGCCTCAGCAGATAGATGGTCAGTAAAACAGATCATGGAGCATCTATATCTTATGGAGGTTGCAATTACAAAAATAATACAACAACAACTCATTACTGGTGATACGGTACATGTTTCAGAAAAGCCAATTCATTTTACAGTCAATCGTTCCGTAAAAGTTGATTCGCCTGATTTCGCAGTACCTAGTGAAGATTTTGTAACATTAGAGGAAATGAAGCAGAAGTTAGCTGCAAGTCATCAAGGATTAAGGCAGTTAAATGAGACAGCGGATAAGAAAACACTTAGGGAGAAATCATATCCACATCCAGCATTTGGAGATTTGAGCCTTGAACAATATATTCCGTTTGTTGGGTATCATGAAAAGCGACATATTGAACAAATTAAAGAAGTGAAAGCAGCGTTCAATAATTGATAAGCTACTTTATTAGGTTCCTTTGGTTCCTTCCTTTTATATCTAATCTAAAAGCCATGGTAATATGCAACCTTTATAATAAGAGCGTAGGGTTCAGTCGTGTTATAAGGAGCTGTCGGGAAAAGTCTCGACAGCTTTTTTATATTCTAAAAAAATATAAAATTTGCCCATATGGATTAATAGGAGCGTGTTGAGTTGTGTCCAGCTCCAGCGCCCAGAAACGAGGTGACATCATGAATCGCCTTAATCTAAGTCATTATCGGATCGCAAGCACATCGTGATTCATTTATCTCCGTTGACTCGCGCCAGTCGTTAGTTTCTAATCAGACGCTTGCGCTTTTGTTCTTTCCTTTTAATTATTCATCACGTTAACTCAGTTCCTTTTATAGCTTTTAAGGAAACGCTTTTGATAAAAACGGCCCGTTGACGATTTCGCATACCAGGGTTGATTTAAAGGGTAATTTTGTCTTTAGCTCTTACTGTTAACAAGTACCAGTGAAAAAGGGTTATCTACTAGCTTGTTCTCCTGTATAATTAAAAGGTGAGGCTAAAAAAGGGGGAGAGTGAGTTTGAAGAAAAAACGATGGATACGTATCGGGTTAGGTCTGCTTGCGATCCTGCTAATAATAGATGTGGTAGCTAGTTTTTATTTTTATAATTTAGCGATTGCTAGAAATGAGAAGGACTTTCTTCAAGACAATTCTGATTTGGAGGTTTCGGCAGAGGCATTAGATGAAATGCTCCAGGGGGATTGGAGGGATTGGGTTCGTGACCAGGATTTTGAAAACTGGGAAATGACTTCATATGATGGTCTTCAATTACAAGGTTATTACCTAAAAGCAGAAGAGGAGACAACTAAAACAGTTATCTTTGCTCATGGTTATTTAGGTCGTGCTACAGATATGGGAATGTTTGGTCAATACTATTATGAGGAATTGGGCTATAATATGTTCACTGCTGATCTAAGAGGCCATGGCGATAGTGATGGTGACTACATTGGTTTTGGCTGGCATGATCGATTAGATTATTTAGATTGGATAAATAAAGTGATCGAAGAACAAGGGGAGGATACGGAAATTGTTTTACACGGTGTTTCTATGGGAGCTGCTGCTGTATTAATGGCAAGTGGGGAAGATTTACCGGATAACGTAAAGGCAATCGTAGCAGATAGTCCGTACACAAGCGTATATGATATGTTTAATTATCAAATGGGAAGAATGTTTCACTTACCAGCTTTTCCAATGCTCCCAAGTACTAGTGTCGTTACTAAAATAAAGGCAGGGTATAGCTTGCAAGAAGCTTCTGCTTTAGAACAAGTAAAAAAGTCGGAAACTCCTATTCTCTATATTCACGGAAATGGAGATACATTTGTTCCAACCCAAATGAGTAAGGAATTATATGAAAATACGAAAAGCGAAGCAGATATGATTATCTTTGATCATGCAGGACATGGGGAAGCATTTGTAACGCATAAAGAAAGATATATAGATAAGCTAACTAGCTTTCTAGATAAATATATCCAGTAATATTAAAAATTTAAAATAATCCCTTGAAGTGAGAGACTGGGAAAATTGACATCATAATCCGAATGGATTTTGATATTCTCCCTTTATAGTAGACTGAGAAATAATAAAAATTCTCGTACTACTATGAAGGGGGGATTTATTATATCAAGGACAACGTGAACGAAGCTTTTTCATTATTTCAGCAAACGCGGTCATGGGTTTAGCTTCTTCCATATAAAGACCGCTTTCTTGCGGGACAGGGTCGTAAGCTTGTGCTTTTCCTGCAGGATAAGGAAGGCTTTGGCAGTGGACATTGCACGCAGAAAAAGTGTTCTTCTTTTTCAAGGGTTCTCCGTATTTTGACTACGCCTCGTATGAACATTTATTTTCATACGAGGCTTTTGAGTTAACTATTTTGTTCCTTCCTAAGATATGTCTTTTAGACCTTAATATGGCTCTCTAAATTTAGCTACGACGAAGGAAGCGTTGCAGTTCGGTTTATGAAGAATAATAAAGAATTTCCCGATTTATTTGTGCACGAATAATCGGATGACGGTCTCTTGTTCCTGTTATTCTATTGATAAAGGAGCATTCCTGTAATGAAGAAATTTGAGGATTGAACAAAAAAGAGCCCCTTGGTATCATACGAGGTGTCCAAAGCTTCGAAGCAAAAATGGACCCTTAAATGAAATAACCAAGGAGGACTCAT
>NZ_JAWDHA010000025.1:0-56860 GCF_034190895.1 Virgibacillus sp. M23
TTCAGCGTGGGCTAGATATTGAAAACGGCCCACTTGTTAACGTAGCATTATTTCAAACGAATGAAGGGGACCATTTACTTTTTGTGATTCACCATTTAGTGATAGACGGAGTTTCATGGAGAATTCTATTAGAAGATTTCACAGAAGGCTACCATCAAGTTAGTCAAGAAAAAGAGATAGCCTTCCAGAAAAAGACTAATTCTTTTCGAGATTGGGGTATTTATTTAACAGAACAGCTACATGGAGATGTTCTATTAGAAGAGCTAGAATATTGGAAGCAAATCGGTAGGGCTAAAGGAACGGGGTTACCAGTAGATAAAAAGGATCAGGGGTACTCCAATAAAGCAAAATATTATTGTGATGTGTACATTGAAATAAGTAAAGAGTACACGGAGGATTTACTAAAGAAAACAAATAAAGCCTATAATACAGAGATTAATGACATCTTATTGACTGCTTTAGGGTTGGCTATTCACGATTGGACAGCTGAAAACCAAATTCTTTTAATGCTAGAAGGACATGGGAGAGAAACGCTTGAAGGCGATATAGATATTTCAAGGACAATAGGCTGGTTTACTACGCATTACCCTGTACTACTGGAGTTAGATAAGTCGAATCAAATAGCTGTTGTGATTAAACATGTAAAAGAAATATTAAGACATGTACCTAATAAAGGCATTGGTTATGGAATACTAGAATATTTGGAAAAAGACCGTGATGAGACCTTTAATCACATAAATTCTTCAATAAAGTTTAATTATCTCGGTCAGTTTGATGAAAATACGAAAAATGGATTCTTTAATATGTCCACTTTCTCACATGGAGATTCCATTAGTTTAGAAAGTGAAAGACTATTTGACATTGATATTTCAGGAATGGTCTCCAGTCATCAACTAGAATTTAGATTTTCATACAATAGTAAGAAATATCATGAAAGTACAATGAAGATGGTAGCCGCATCATATAAGAGCTACTTACTACAAATCATTGAACACTGTCAAAAACAAACCACCACAGAATTAACACCCTCAGATTATGCAGATCAGAGTTTGACGTTAGAAGAACTAGCGGAACTAACGAAATACTACCATTCTGCAACCATTCAAGATATTTACCCATTGACACCAATGCAGGAAGGAATGTTATTCCATTCTCTGTTAGATGAACATTCAACGACCTATTTTGAGCAAAAATCCTTTATATGCAAGGGGAATGTCCATCTTGATATTCTCGAACAAAGCTTTATAAAACTAATCGAACGGTACGAAATTTTACGAAGTGTAATCGTCCATGAGAATGTTCAATCACCAAAACAAGTCATCTTGAAAACACGCAAGCCTATGATTCATTATGAAGACCTTAGTACGCTTAGCGAAAACGAAAGAACAGCCTATGTGGAAAAGTTTGAAGTTGCCGATAGGCAAAAAGGCTTTAGTCTTAGTCAAGATATTCTGATACGACTAGCTGTTTTAAAGCTGAATGCAGAGGAATATAAAATGATTTGGAGCTCCCATCATATTCTGATGGATGGCTGGTGTAACGGGTTAATTATGAAAGATTTTTTCACCATTTATAGCTATTTAAGCAATGGGACAGCGGTACAGTTACCAGACACCACGCCATATGTGGAATATATTAAGTGGCTACAGAAACAGCCAAAAAATAAGGCAAAGCAGTTCTGGCAACAGTATGTGGAAGGATATACGAATCAGGCGAAGTTACCTGGTAAAGAGAAACGAAGTGAAGCCTTTACGAAAGAGCGCTTAGAATTTACGATTGATCCAAAAATGACCGAAGCTTTAAAACGAATTAGTAAACATCATCAAGTAACCTTAAACAACGTCATCCAAACGGCATGGGGAATCCTACTCCAAAAGAATACAAACTTAGATGATGTCGTATTTGGCTCGGTCGTTTCCGGAAGGAATGCAGAAGTAGAAGGTATTGAGGAAATGGTAGGATTATTCATAAACACAGTACCAGTACGGGTAAAACAAGAAGTTAATCATACATTTATTGATGTTGTTAAACAAATGCAGAAAGATTCATTAGAATCGGCAAGATATGATTATTATCCACTGGCAGATATTCAATCTTTATCTGAGGTGAATCAAGAATTAGTTCATCATATCATTATTTTCCAAAATTACTATTCCGATGATCAAGTCTATGATGTAGTAGAAGATGTAGGCTTTAAAATTAGTGAATCAAACGTCTATGAACAAACGAATTATGATTTTGACGTAATGGTTTTACCTAAAGATGTATTAGAAATTACGTTTTCTTATAATAAAGAGCTGTATGATAAAACAAGTGTTATCAAATTTAAAAATCAATTCACTAAAATTCTACAAACTATTATCGAGACAGTTGAAGTAGAAGTTGCAGATATCAATATTTTAACCGAATTAGACAGTCAGAAACTCCTGCAGGAGTTTAACCAAACAAACGCGGATTATCCGAAAGATAAATCACTTCATACATTATTTGAGGAGCAGGCTGAGAAGAATCCTCATCATATTGCGGTTGTATGTGCGGGCCAGAAGTTAACTTATCAGGAATTAAATAAAAAGGCGAACCAACTGGCAAGAGTTTTACGACAACAAGGGGTTCAGAATGAAGCCATTGTAGGTCTCATCATGGATCGGTCCATCGATATGATCATTGGAATCATGGGAATACTAAAGGCAGGAGGAGCCTATCTACCAATCGACCCAACTCATCCAACCGATCGTATCCAAACGATTCTATCCGACGCAAAGGTGTCCTTAGTTGTCACATCAAGTGGTCAAGCTCGTTCACTTTCTCTAGCTGTACAGGCTATCGATATTACGGTAGAAGATTTCTATCAAGGTCCATCCACAAATCTAGATCTTGCTATCGACTGTCATCAATTGGCGTATGTAATTTATACATCTGGTTCCACTGGAACTCCAAAAGGAGTGATGGTTGAGCATCAACAGGTGACTAACTTCATCTATGGTGTTATGCACGAAACCAATCTAGGAAGCTATGAACGGATTCTCTGTTTAACCACGGTATCTTTCGATATCTTTGGTTTAGAAACGTTTGTACCGCTAACGCAAGGATTAACGGTTGTGATGGCCAAGGAGGAAGAGACGAGAGAAGGCGAAAAGCTAGCGAAGGTAATGACGAAACATCAGGTTGATGTCATGCAGAGTACGCCGACGCGGGTCAAGATGTTGCTGGAGAATGATTCCTTTACGGACGCACTAATGGGAATAAAAGCGCTTCTTGTAGGTGGTGAAGAACTTTCGAAATCATTATGGGAGGAGTTACAGGGATATCCTTTTACCGTATTTAACATGTATGGACCAACGGAAACGACAATCTGGTCAACTGTTAAGAAGCTGGAATCAACCGACCGTATTACAATCGGAAAACCAATTCAAAACACCGAGCTGTATCTTATGGATTCAAATAGGAAGTTAGTGCCAAAAGGAGTGCATGGTGAGCTTTGTATCGGTGGAGATGGTGTAGCACGAGGATACTTTAATCGCGAGGCATTAACGAAGGAACGATTTATCGACCATCCATTTAAACCGGGGGAACGCTTATATAGAACTGGGGATTTAGCGAGGTGGCTTCCCAATGGAGAATTGGAGTATTTAGGAAGAATGGACAACCAAGTCAAGGTTCGAGGCTATCGAATCGAACTTGGAGAGATTGAGAGTCGACTGATTAGTCACCCTGCCATTAAGGAAGCTGTCGTGGTGGCAAGAGAAGATGAAATGAATCAAAAATACCTATGTGCTTATATCGTGGCGAAGGATTTCGTGGATAAAGCAGAAGTGAGAACATATGTCAAGGAAGGTTTACCAGATTATATGGTTCCTGCATACTACATGGAACTGCAGACGATTCCATTAACGCATAATGGAAAGGTAAACCGGAAGGCGTTACCGAAGCCCGAAATGCAGTACATTACGAATGCATATGAAGCACCGCAAACTACTACACAGAAGAAGCTGGTAATCATTTGGCAACATGTCCTGGGAGTGGATACGATAGGTATCCATGACAATTTCTTTGATTTAGGTGGTCATTCATTAAAAGCAACGATGGTTATGGGGGAGATACACAAAGCGTTAGAGATTTCCGTTCCATTAAAAGAAATCTTTAATAGACCGACAATTCAAGAGTTAAGTGACTACATTGAAACGGAAGGATTGATCAACCCATATGAACAGATAAAGCCATGTGAAGAAAAGGAATACTATCAGACATCTTCTGCGCAAAAACGGATGTACACGGTACAGCAATTGGATCAAGAAAGTACGGCTTATAACATGCCCGCTATTTTTGAATTAGAGGGAGAAGTCAACAGGGAACGTATGGAAGCAACGTTTAGGCAATTAATCGAAAGGCATGAGGTACTACGTACCTCTTACAAAATGGTAGAAGGCGAGATAGCTCAGAAGATTATGTCCCATTTGGATTTCCATCTTCGTGTACGGACAGTGGATGAAACGGATAAGACGGTACTGGTCCAGAATTTTATACGCCCGTTCTCCTTAGAGGAGGCACCGTTATTCCGAGCGGAAATCATGAAAAGCCAAGGAACTAATTACCTACTTATTGATATGCATCATATTATCTCAGATGGTGTCTCGATGAGTATCTTGGTTCAGGAATTCGCGAAGCTCTATAATGGCGACAAATTGGACCCACTCCGTATTCAATACAAGGATTATGCGGAATGGGAACAACACTATTTACAATCTGGACAAATGAAGAAGCAAGCACGATATTGGAAGGAACAATTCCAGGATGAGGTGCCAGTCCTTCAATTGCCATATGATTTTGAACGTCCAGCGTTTCAACGATTCGAAGGAGATAGCATTTCGTTCACGATAGACGAAGCAACAACGAAACAGCTACAGGAACTAGCGAAACAAGAAGATGTAACGATGCATATGGTTTTATTGTCTGCCTTTACCATTCAACTAGCGAGATATAGTGGTCAAGAAGACATTGTTGTCGGGGTACCGATTGCCGGAAGGCCACATGCCGATCTTCAAAATATCATGGGGATGTTCGTTAATACGTTAGCGATGCGACATCGACCAAATAAGCATAAAACATTTAGTGAATTTTTGAAGGAAGTGAAAGAAAACTCATTGCAAGCTTATGACAATCAGAACTATCAGCTTGAAGAACTGATAGAGCAAGTGAATATAAAGAGAGATGTTAGTAGGAATTTTCTGTTTGACGTTGTATTTAACTTGAATAATATCGAGTATGATGACCTTGAAATAAATGTAAATAATCTAAGATTAAAACAAATAAACACTGAAAATGAATTAGCAAGGGTAGATTTAAGTCTAACTGGGTATGAAACCTCAAAGACCATTGCATTAAAGCTAGTTTATGCAACAAAACTATTTAAGAGAGAAACGATACAGAGAATCGTAGAAGATTTCCTATTCATTTTACGAGAGTATTCACAAAACATTCATACAGCTATTAAAGATGTTCAATTAATAAATAGCGAAGAAGAAGCGTATATTCTCAACGAAAAAAAAGAATTAGATAGTTTAAGAGACCTAGAGTTTGATTTTTAAAATAATGTAATAAATTTCCAGATAGAGTTAAGTGTTGTTTACCTTAGCTCTAGCATTCAGCAAATGGAGGGGTGACATGAGTAAAGAGGTTCATAACAGTCAGTTATCTGAGCTTGATCAATATTGGAAAAACTTACATATAAAAGGTACAGATAGAACTACATTAAGACACGATATGACAACAGGAGACTCGTACCAGAAACAAACGGTATCTTTACCAATTGATCATCAGCTCATGAAAAGAATGATGTCCATTACAAAAAATAATGATATGTTAACGTATGTTACTTTTTTAATGGGATTATTGATTGAACTATATAAATATACCGGGAGTGATGAAATTTTAGTCGGTGTTCCGGTTTATTACTCTAGAGAGAAAAGACCACAAAATATAAAAAATAAACTTATGCCATTCAAAGAACGTTTGAATGGTGGATATAAAATAAAAAACTTCCTTGTAGAAACGCAACGAGGATTATTGGATCACTATGATAATCAGTTTGTAAACTTGGAACAGGTATTTAGGCAGTTAGGTGTATCAGAATCGATTTCCACACTAGTTCCAATAAGCATTACTTACAATAAATTACATGCAAAAGAGGATATTCATTTTATCTGTGAATCAATTCATAATGAACTAACACTATGTATTGAAAAGGATGATCAGAATTATTTTGAGGCTAAATTGATTTATAATGCTGCTTTGTTTAAAAGGGAAACTGTTGAATCATTTGGAATGAACTATTTTCAAGTGTTATCGGATTTACTCGATAAGCTTGATATGACTATTAAAGATATAGACATGATCACAGAAAAGCAGAAAAAGCTAGTAGTAGAAGAATTTAATAATACGGAAGTTCAATTTAAAAATGCAAATTTAACACTCCCAGAGCTTTTTCAGAAACAAGTAGAACAAACACCAGAGCAGATCGCGGTAATCTTTGAAGGAAGAGAAGTGACGTTCCGAAAACTAAATAAGATGGCTAATTCATTAGCACATTCCCTAATGAAACAACAAGTAAAAAATAATCATGTTGTAGGAATTATACTAGATAGATCTATTGAGATGGTCGCTGGAATATTAGGGGTTTTAAAATCCGGTGCAGCGTACCTACCTATCGACCCAAATAATCCAAAAGATAGAATAGAATATATATTAACCGATGCTAAAGTTGACCTAGTAATTACGAAACCTTCTCTAATTACTGAAGTAGATTTTAATGGGAAGGTTATTGATGTCAGTAAAAAGCAGGTTTTTACAGAAGAGACAACTAATCCAGATGTTACTAATCTTCTAAATGATTTAGCTTATGTCATCTATACATCGGGTACGACAGGAAATCCAAAGGGGGTAATGGTTGAGCACCATAGTTTAACTCAGACAATGCTGTGGGAGAAGAAGGAATATGATTATAACCATGAGAATGTTGTTCTTCCTTTAGTAAATTATGCTTTTGATGGCTTTATCATAGCATTTTTTACGCCACTTATTGCAGGGGGACAAGTCGTATTAGTGAATAACGAAGAAATGTCGAATCCTTTCAAAATTAGTGAACTGATTAGAAGTTATAAGATAACAGATTACTTAAGTGTACCATCGATATATTTATCAGTACTAGACTTTATTTCATCGAAGGACGCTATTTATTTGAAACAAGTTACATTAGTTGGAGAAGAAATGCCTGTTAATGCGATTGACTATACCAATAAACTTCATTTTGGAATCGAAATTATAAACAGATATGGTCCATCAGAAAATACTGTAGATACAACGATTATGAGAAATGTAGAAAACAGTGAAAAAATACTCATTGGTAAACCAATTGCTAATTCGAAAGTTTATATCGTAGATAAAGACCATAAACTACTTCCTATAGGTGTGCCTGGCGAAATTTGTATTGGTGGAAGTAGGTTAGCAAGAGGTTATGTAAAAAGACCAGAATTAACGAAAGAGCGGTTTATCGATAATCCTTTTGATCCTGGGAAACGAATGTATAAAACAGGGGATATGGCAGCCTGGATGCCGGACGGTTCTATTCAATTTTTAGGTAGAGAGGATGATCAAGTAAAGGTAAGGGGAATTCGAATTGAGTTAAAAGAAATTGAACACAAGCTACTTCAACATGTACAAATTAAAGAAGCCGTTGTCCTTGTTGAAAAAAAAGATAATCAAGATCAGTATTTGTCTGCTTATATCGTAGGATTAAACATCCATGTACCTGAGATTAGGAGCTTTTTAAGAGATAAATTACCACAATATATGGTACCGACTTATATTACACCGATAGAAAAAATACCATTAACAAATAATGGGAAAATTAATCGGAATGCCCTTGCAAAACGGAGTAGTGAAGCGAACATGGAGAGTATTTATGTTGCCCCGAGAGATGGTATGGAAGCTACCTTAACTAAAATTTGGTGTGAAGTATTAGGGATTAATCAGGTAGGAATAGATGATAACTTTTTTGAGTTAGGTGGTCACTCCTTAAAAGCTAATGTTCTCATAAGTAAAATTCACCAAGAATTAAATATGGAAATAACGTTTAAAGAAGTCTTTTTGCATCCTACAATTAGAGAGATTCGACGGCTTATGGAAGATGTTAAACAGGAACAACGATATGAAATGATCCCGGTTTGTGAGGAAAGGGAATATTATGAAACATCGTCTGCTCAAAAACGAATGTATATGGTAGAACAACTTGAAAAAGGGACTGCTTATAATATGCCAATGGTGCTAGAGGTGGAAGGGCCACTTCACCTTGAAAGAGTCTGTCAGGCCTTTGAAAAATTAATTGCCAGACATGATTCTTTACGGACGCACTTTGAAGAGGTGAATGGCGAAATTGTTCAAAAAATTGCCTCGCATGTCGCCTTTGAAATGGAAACGAATCGCCCGACGGGCGAAACGATAGAGGATATAGTACAGAACTTTGTCAGACCGTTTCAGTTACAGGAAGCACCGTTATTCCGAGCGAAGCTCGTAGAGACAAAGAAAAAACGATATCTATTAGTCGATATGCATCATATTATAAGTGATGGGGTATCCATTCAGCTGTTGATGACAGAATTTATGGAATTGTATCAGGGAAATGATCTGGAGCCATTACGAATTCAATATAAGGATTTTGCTCATTGGCAAAATAGACAGCTTATGTTAGACACTGTGAAACATCAAGAAGCCTATTGGCTGCATCAATTTGCTGGAGAGATTCCAGTGCTGAACCTGCCGTATGATATGAAGCGGCCACTGGTCCAAAGCTTTGAAGGGGATCGTGTCCCACTTTTCATCGATGAAGAGCTAACACACGCATTACGGAAATTGGCAAACGAAACCGGAAGTACGATGCATATGGTCTTACTTTCCGCATACTACCTACTTCTTTCGAAGTATAGTGGGCAAGAAGATATTGTTATCGGAACACCGGTAGCTGGCAGATCACATGCTGATCTACAATCGATCATTGGGATGTTTGTCAATACGCTCGCCCTTCGTAATCGTGTAGATGGGAATAAGCGTTATGTTGATTTCTTAAAAGCCGTGAAAGAAAATGTACTTCTCGCCTATGAGAATCAAAGCTATCAATTTGAAGAATTGATTGAACGATTACACATAAACCGAGATGCAAGTCGAAATCCATTATTTGATGTGATGTTTAATATGAATCCTGTTGATGACACCATAGTGTTTCCACTAGAAGATGACTTCCAGTTGAAACAAGTTCAACACGAAAGTAATATCGCTAAGTTTGACGTGACACTACATGTCACGGAGTATACTAACACCATCCAAGGTAGTTTAGAGTATAGTACTGCGTTATTTACATCTGAAACGATGGAACGAATGGCAAGGCACTACTTAGAAATTGTGAAAGGGATTTGTCAACAACGGGAAGCGAAGCTTGCCGAGCTAGACATGATGACGGAAGAAGAAAAGCAACAAATTATAATGCAATTTAATGATACGAAGACAGACTACCCACGAGAAAAAACGATGGCTGAATTATTTGAAGAACAAGTGGCGAAAAAGCCAAATGAACTAGCAGTTGGTTTTGAGAATCAATGCATGACGTATCAAGAATTAAATGAAAAAGCTAATCAGCTGGCTCGGGTCCTACGTCAAAAAGGTGTTCAAGCAGAGACGGTAGTAGGGTTGATGACAGACAATACCATCGAGATGATTATTGGAATTTTAGGCATCTTAAAATCTGGAGGAGCGTATCTTCCACTGGATAAAACTTACCCGATGAAGCGAATCGAATATATGTTGAAAGACAGTAATGCTCAGCTGGTGTTGACAGAGAATGACGCAGAGAAATTGGGCGCATTTTCCGGAGAGCGGTTGGATATAACGAATGAGAGCTTGTATGTCGGAAATACGAGCAATTTATCTATTGAACACCATCCAACAAACTTAGCATATATCATGTATTCGTCAGGGAGTACAGGAGAACCAAAGGGAATTCTAATCGAACAGCGAAATGTCGTCCGTCTCGTTAAGCATACAAGCTATATCCAATTTAATGAAGGCGATCGAATCCTCCAGACAGGATCACTCGTGTTTGATGCCTCAACATTTGAGATATGGGGAAGTCTATTAAATGGACAGAGTCTGTATTTAACGAAGAAAGAGACCATCCTTTCGGTAGAAAAATTAGAAAACGCCATCGAGAAGCATTCCATCACTTTAATGTGGCTAACGGTTGCGTTGTTTAATCAATTAGCACAGGAGAAGCCAGATATGTTTCGCCATCTACGATGCCTCCTCGTTGGGGGAGACGTCCTATCTACAAAGCATATTCAACTAGTTCGTAGTCATTGTCCAAACATACAGATCATTAATGGTTATGGCCCAACCGAAAATACGACTTTTTCTACGACATTACCAATCGAAAAGGATTACGAATCGAGTATCCCGATCGGTAGACCAATTAGTAATTCCAGCGCGTATATTGTTGGGAAACATGGTGAGTTAAATCCAATCGGAGTCTACGGTGAGCTATGGCTTAGTGGGGATGGAGTTGCCAGAGGATATTTAAATAGACCAGCTCTTACCAAGGAAAAGTTCATCGAGAATCCATTTGTACGTGGTGAAAGACTATATAAGAGTGGGGACATTGCCAGATGGTTGCCGGATGGCACAATCGAATTTTTGGGTCGAGTTGATCACCAGCTTAAGATTCGTGGATTCCGAATTGAAATTGAGGAGATTGAACGGAAGCTATTACGTCACCACGCAGTGAAAGAGGCGGTTGTTTTAGTGAAAGAAAACGAGCAGCTAGACAAGTATCTTATTGCGTATCTGACCGCCCATAAATTAGAAAAAAGTAATTTAAAAGAATACTTACAAGATAGTTTGCCAGATTATATGATTCCATCCTATATAAAAGAAGTATCGACCATTCCCCTCACCGCTAATGGAAAAGTAGATCGAAGATCGCTACCAGAAGTCACGAATCAAGATCTCATTCAAGGGGAGTACAAGGCGCCAGAGAATAAAGAAGAGGAGAAGCTTGTCAAGATTTGG
Source organism: Virgibacillus sp. M23 (assembly GCF_034190895.1). Taxonomy (NCBI): domain Bacteria; kingdom Bacillati; phylum Bacillota; class Bacilli; order Caryophanales; family Bacillaceae; genus Virgibacillus; species Virgibacillus sp. M23. Next base: position 11,110 of record NZ_JAWDHA010000025.1, read on the forward strand.
CAAGAAGTCTTAGGCATAAATGAAATAGGAACGGAGGATAATTTCTTTGAACTTGGTGGGAATTCACTTAAAGCTAGTTTAGTAATGAATAAAGTCCATAAGGAACTAGGAAAAGATTTACCATTAAAAATCTTTTTTGAACATGTAACGATAAGAAGTATCGCTCGCTATATAAGGAGAAGTGGGAATAAGGTATATGAACAAATTGAAAAGGTAGATATGAAAGAATACTATCAAACATCTTCAGTTCAAAAGAGAATGTACACTCTACAACAATTTGAAAAAGACAGTATCGCCTATAATATGCCTGCTGTTTATGAATTGGATGGTACCATAAACAAAGAAAGATTAAATAAGACCTTTAAAAAGCTGTTTAATCGTCATGAATCATTGCGAACATCTTTTCAAATGATTGATGGAGAAGTTGTTCAAAAAATTAATGATGACATTGCATTTAACTTGAACTTTATAAAAAAGTCTAATATATATCTAGAAACGATAATCAATGATTTGATTCAACCATTTGATCTAGAAGAAGCACCTTTATTCAGAGGAATGTTACTTGAAAATGGAGAGAAGAGCTATCTATTCATTGATTTGCACCACATTATAGCAGATGGAATATCGATGAATATTCTAATTAAAGATTTTATCCGTTTATATAATGGAAGCAATCTTTCTCCATTGCAAATTCAATATAAAGATTTTGCAGAGTGGCATAATAAGATATTAAAATCTAACGAAATAAAACAACAAGAAAACTATTGGAAAGGTCAATTCCGAGGTCATCTCCCTGTACTAAACTTACCTTATGATTTTGAAAGACCACAGGTCAAAAGCTTTGAAGGAAACCAGATCAGTTTTTCATTGGATAAGCAAAGAATGAATATCCTGAAAAAAATATCTAACCAATCGGACAGCACTTTGTTTATGGTTATTCTATCTTCCTTCTATATTTTATTAGCAAAGTATAGTGAACAAGAAGATATTATAGTTGGGACAACAACAGCTGGTAGATTGCATGCAAACCTAGAAGATGTAATGGGGATGTTTGTTAACACGATTGCCTTAAGAAATAGACCTGAGCGTGAAAAAGCTTTTAAAGATTTTTTGATGGAGGTTAAGGCAAATTCAGTAGCTGCTTTTGAAAATCAAACGTATCAATTTGAAGCATTGTTAGAATCTGAAAATATTGAAAAAGATATAAGTAGAAATCCATTATTTGATGTCATGTTTTCTATGAATAATCAAGAGACAGATGCCATAGAGAATCTAATGCTAGATGGCTTTGTTATGGAACCATTAAAGATCAACGCAGGTATCACTAAGTTTGATTTAAGTTTAGCTGTAACTGAAAGAGAAGCTGGATTAACCTGCTCATTTGAGTATTGTACAAAGTTATTTAAGCAAGAAACCATTGAAAAAATGATCAATCATTTTAAAGAGATTGTGAAGTGTATTTGTGAAAATCCTAATATGAAAATCTCAGACATGGAAATGATTAGTCCAGCAGAGAAGGAAAAAATTCTTACAGATGTAAATAATACGAAGACAAATTATCCTAAAAATAAATCCTATGTAATGTTATTGGAAAAAAAAATAACAGAGAATGCAAATGGTATTGCTGCCGTATATAAAGATAAACAAATCACTTATGGTGAGTTAAATCAAAAAGCTAATGCTTTAGCACAAGTATTAAGAAATGAAGGGATACAGGATAATTCCATTATTCCAATAATGGTTGATCGTTCAATAGAAATGCTCATAGGTATCTTGGGAATATTAAAGGCTGGTGCAGCATTTATGCCAATCGATACTAAATTTCCTAAAGAAAGAATTAATTACATGTTAGAAGATATTAAAGCAAGCCTATTTTTAACAGTGAAAGGTTCTGATATACCAACTAGTGTTAATCCAATTTATTTGGATGATGAACGTGTATATTGCAATGTGGATTTGGATTTCCAGGTTGCTTATAGTCCTGATAAATTAGCATATGTGATGTATACATCAGGTTCGACTGGTAAACCAAAGGGGGTTCAAATAACACAAAGAAGTATTGTCAATTTATGTATGTGGTTTGGTAAACAGTATGGTTTGTATCAAAATAAAAATGTATTGCAAAATACAAGCATTTCTTTTGATGTATCCGTGGAAGAAATTTTCCCAACATTGTTATACGGGGGTACGTTGTTCATCACAACAGAAAAAGAATCTCTTTCTCGAGAGCATTTTAGAGATTTCATTCGAAGAAACAAGATAAACATCGTCCAATTAGTACCTACTATGATGAGAGAATTTATTGCTGGTGGGGAGAAACTTGAAAGCATCCAAGTATTGATTTCTGGTGGAGAAGCATTACCACAAGCTTTACAAGCAGAAATCATGGATATTGGTTATAATTTATATAATTGCTATGGCCCAACGGAATATACTGTTGATGCTATTACAACGAAATGTGTGGAATCTGAGAATGTCGTTATTGGTAAACCAATAGCAAATACAAATGCTTATATTTTGGATAGAGATGGTCATTTACAACCAATCGGATTACCAGGAGAACTCTGTATAGGTGGAGATGGTTTAGCATTAGGCTATCTAAATAGACCAGAATTAACTTCTGAAAAATTTGTAGAAAATCCATTTATACAAGGGGAAAAAATTTATAAAACAGGCGATCGAGCTAAATTATTATCAGATGGAACCATTGAATTTCTTGGTAGGATCGACAATCAGGTTAAAATTAGAGGCGTTCGAGTTGAACTCGGTGAAATCGAAGAACGAATACAGGAGCATCCTGAGGTTAAGGAGGCAGTTGTTATAGCTAAGGTCAATCATCATGATCATTACTTAGTTGCTTATATCATAGGAAGCATTGCTTCTTTAGAAATAAAACAGTATTTAAAAAAGACGCTCCCTTATAATATGGTGCCAACTCATATTATGAAATTAGAGGAACTGCCCTTGACCAATAATGGAAAGGTAAATAGAAATGCTTTACCAGAACCAAATCTAGAAATGATGAGCCAGGTTGAGCGTGCTCAACCAAAAACAAAACTGCAGAAAAATTTAATGGACATATGGTCTAATGTGTTAAACAAAGAAATTTATAGTATTTATGTGAACTTTTTTGAAATAGGCGGACATTCCCTAAAAGCAATCATCGTTTCGAATGAAATTGAGAAAAACATAAATGTGGCAGTATCTATAATAGATATATTTAAGTATCCGTCAATTCAGGAATTAAGTGATTTCTTAGAAGGAAAGCAAGAAAAACGATATGAAATGATTCCGGTTTGTGAGGAAAGGGAATATTATGAAACATCGTCTGCTCAAAAACGAATGTATATGGTAGAACAACTTGAAAAAGGGACTGCTTATAATATGCCAATGGTGCTAGAGGTGGAAGGGCCACTTCACCTTGAAAGAGTCTGTCAGTCCTTTGAAAAATTAATTGCCAGACATGATTCTTTACGGACGCACTTTGAAGAGGTGAATGGCGAAATTGTTCAAAAAATTACCTCGCATGTCGCCTTTGAAATGGAAACGAATCGCCCGACGGGCGAAACGATAGAGGATATAGTACAGAACTTTGTCAGACCGTTTCAGTTACAGGAAGCACCGTTATTCCGAGCGAAGCTCGTAGAGACAAAGAAAAAACGATATCTATTAGTCGATATGCATCATATTATAAGTGATGGGGTATCCATTCAGCTGTTGATGACAGAATTTATGGAATTGTATCAGGGAAATGATCTGGAGCCATTACGAATTCAATATAAGGATTTTGCTCATTGGCAAAATAGACAGCTTATGTTAGACACTGTGAAACAACAAGAAGCCTATTGGCTGCATCAATTTGCTGGAGAGATTCCAGTGCTGAACCTGCCGTATGATATGAAGCGGCCACTGGTCCAAAGCTTTGAAGGGGATCGTGTCCCACTTTTCATCGATGAAGAGCTAACACACGCATTACGGAAATTGGCAAACGAAACCGGAAGTACAATGCATATGGTCTTACTTTCCGCATACTACCTACTTCTTTCGAAGTATAGTGGGCAAGAAGATATTGTTATCGGAACACCGGTAGCTGGCAGATCACATGCTGATCTACAATCGATCATTGGGATGTTTGTCAATACGCTCGCCCTTCGTAATCGTGTAGATGGGAATAAGCGTTATGTTGATTTCTTAAAAGCCGTGAAAGAAAATGTACTTCTCGCCTATGAGAATCAAAGCTATCAATTTGAAGAATTGATTGAACGATTACACATAAACCGAGATGCAAGTCGAAATCCATTATTTGATGTGATGTTTAATATGAATCCTGTTGATGACACCATAGTGTTTCCACTAGAAGATGACTTCCAGTTGAAACAAGTTCAACACGAAAGTAATATCGCTAAGTTTGACGTGACACTACATGTCACGGAGTATACTAACACCATCCAAGGTAGTTTAGAGTATAGTACTGCGTTATTTACATCTGAAACGATGGAACGAATGGCAAGGCACTACTTAGAAATTGTGAAAGGGATTTGTCAACAACGGGAAGCAAAGCTTGCCGAGCTAGACATGATGACGGAAGAAGAAAAGCAACAAATTATAATGCAATTTAATGATACGAAGACAGACTACCCACGAGAAAAAACGATGGCTGAATTATTTGAAGAACAAGTGGCGAAAAAGCCAAATGAACTAGCAGTTGGTTTTGAGAATCAATGCATGACGTATCAAGAATTAAATGAAAAAGCTAATCAGCTGGCTCGGGTCCTACGTCAAAAAGGTGTTCAAGCAGAGACGGTAGTAGGGTTGATGACAGACAATACCATCGAGATGATTATTGGAATTTTAGGCATCTTAAAATCTGGAGGAGCGTATCTTCCACTGGATAAAACTTACCCGATGAAGCGAATCGAATATATGTTGAAAGACAGTAATGCTCAGCTGGTGTTGACAGAGAATGACGCAGAGAAATTGGGCGCATTTTCTGGAGAGCGGTTGGATATAACGAATGAGAGCTTGTATGTCGGAAATACGAGCAATTTATCTATTGAACACCATCCAACAAACTTAGCATATATCATGTATTCGTCAGGGAGTACAGGAGAACCAAAGGGAATTCTAATCGAACAGCGAAATGTCGTCCGTCTCGTTAAGCATACAAGCTATATCCAATTCAATGAAGGCGATCGAATCCTCCAGACAGGATCACTCGTGTTTGATGCCTCAACATTTGAGATATGGGGAAGTCTATTAAATGGACAGAGTCTGTATTTAACGAAGAAAGAGACCATCCTTTCGGTAGAAAAATTAGAAAACGCCATCGAGAAGCATTCCATCACTTTAATGTGGCTAACGGTTGCGTTGTTTAATCAATTAGCACAGGAGAAGCCAGATATGTTTCGCCATCTACGATGCCTCCTCGTTGGGGGAGACGTCCTATCTACAAAGCATATTCAACTAGTTCGTAGTCATTGTTCAAACATACAGATCATTAATGGTTATGGCCCAACCGAAAATACGACTTTTTCTACGACATTACCAATCGAAAAGGATTACGAATCGAGTATCCCGATCGGTAGACCAATTAGTAATTCCAGCGCGTATATTGTTGGGAAACATGGTGAGTTAAATCCAATCGGAGTCTACGGTGAGCTATGGCTTAGTGGGGATGGAGTTGCCAGAGGATATTTAAATAGACCAGCTCTTACCAAGGAAAAGTTCATCGAGAATCCATTTGTACGTGGTGAAAGACTATATAAGAGTGGGGACATTGCCAGATGGTTGCCGGATGGCACAATCGAATTTTTGGGTCGAGTTGATCACCAGCTTAAGATTCGTGGATTCCGAATTGAAATTGAGGAGATTGAACGGAAGCTATTACGTCACCACGCAGTGAAAGAGGCGGTTGTTTTAGTGAAAGAAAACGAGCAGCTAGACAAGTATCTTATTGCGTATCTGACCGCCCATAAATTAGAAAAAAGTAATTTAAAAGAATACTTACAAGATAGTTTGCCAGATTATATGATTCCATCCTATATAAAAGAAGTATCGACCATTCCCCTCACCGCTAATGGAAAAGTAGATCGAAGATCGCTACCAGAAGTCACGAATCAAGATCTCATTCAAGGAGAGTACAAGGCGCCAGAGAATAAAGAAGAGGAGAAGCTTGTCAAGATTTGGCAAGAAGTCTTAGGCATAAATGAAATAGGAACGGAGGATAATTTCTTTGAACTTGGTGGGAATTCGATAAGCTTCGTTCAACTTTTATCTAAAATAAGAGAATATTTTAAAGCAGGCATTGGTTTGGATAGTTTGTATACAAATGCAACGATAAAATCAATGGCAAAATTAATAAGAAATGAAGAATCTTCCTTTATCGTTGGGGAAGAGGATCTTCACTTATTAAATGGTAAAAAGGATCATAACATTTTTGCCTTTCCGCCTATTGGCGGCTTCGGAATGGTATATAATGGAATGGCAAATTTAATGGATACACATTCCCTATATGCATTCGATTTCATAAATTCTGATAATAGAATTGATCAGTATATTGAATTAATTCGAATGGTGCAGCCAGAACCACCGTATCAACTATTAGGTTATTCAGCAGGTGGGAACTTAGCATTTGAAATTACTGCAGAAATGGAGCGACAAGGATTAGAAGTATCCTATATCATCCTTCTAGACAGTTATCCAATCGAGGGAGCAACACTAAATAAAGCGGATACTACTAACTTATATGACAATATTATAAAAGAAGCGAAAACAAATCCTGCCTATCAAAAGTATCTAGAAAGAGATTATTTTAAGGAAGAGATTATCAAGAAGATTAAACTTTATTCGGACTATGTTAATAATCTAATAAACCATCATATCATTGATACGACTATTCACTTCATTCAGGCTCAAAATGATGAGCATTACGTTAAAGATGAACTGTCTTTGCCAAAATGGGACGAGTTTACAAAGAAAGACGTATTAAACTATCAAGGCTATGGTAATCATGGTGATATGTTATCGGAACCATATTTAGAAAGAAATATGGAAGTAATTAACCAGATATTAACCTCTTTGCAAATGAAAGCTTTAAATACTAAATGATATTAGGAACTAGTAAAGGGCGAAAAAACAGGAATAAAGGGAAACTACAATCAGTTGGGGGGTATCCCCTACGATTGTAGTACCACAAGGGTATGACCTAAAGGACTTTGTTGAACCAATCGGCCATTTACCGGCAGTCGATCGCCACATATCCATATTGGTTTCACTTTTGAAATGGAGGTCTTACTGCCGGTTATATCGAGATAAATATATATTTCAATTTTTCTACACTATTTTAATCCATATTTTCATCTTTTTTGATTATGCTTTACAATACATATAAAAGTGTAATCGTTTAATCACCTAGTTGAGATTCTACTTAGGGAAGGTGAACATGTTGAAAGGTGTTTATAAATTATTAATCATTGAAGATGATGAAAACATGGCAAACGTATTGAAGACTCTCCTTGAAAAATGGAATTTTCATACAATGGTTTGTAATGACTTTGAAAATATTTTAAAAGTGTTTGAAAAAGAAGAGCCTCATATTATTTTAATGGACATTAATATCCCGTCTTTTGATGGATTTTACTGGTGTAAAAAGATTAGAGAGATTTCAAGTGTTCCTATAATCTTTTGTTCCTCAAGAAACAGTAATATGGATATTGTAATGGCTATCAATAATGGTGGAGACGATTATATACAAAAGCCTTTTGATAGTTATGTACTAGTTGCCAAACTGCAAGCAATTATTAGACGTACGTATGAGTATAAATCAGATTCCAATCAAATCATTGAATGTAAGCAGGTCATACTAAATTTAAGCGATACAGCGGTTTACCACCAAGATCAGAGGGTAGAGCTTACAAAAAATGAGTTTGAAATTTTAAAAACATTGATGGAGAATAAAGGAAAAGTGGTCACACGAGATCGATTAATGAAGAAGCTCTGGGATGATGATATTTATGTAAACGAAAATACCTTAACTGTTAATATTAATCGTTTACGAAGTAGATTAGAAGATATCGGTGTCGTGAATTATATAGTAACGAAAAGAGGAATGGGTTATATAATTCAATGAAGATACAAGATTATTTAAAAGCTCACAAGCTATGGGTGGTAAGTAACGTAATTGTACTTTTTATTGTTAATAGTATTTACATTAGTACTGTAGTAGAATATAGATCTTCTGATTTATTGTATATGAACGGCCTACTAATCATTATACAACTATCTTTTCTATTAATTGGATTTTGGCAACAAAAAAATAAATATAACAAAGCTATGAAAAGCTCGATGGAAGAACTAGAAAAAATGGCCATTCATGATGATGATTACATTATAAATATGCTCTATACTTTATTACAGCAACAACGATTTCAACACCAAAACAATGAAGAAGCGTTTAAAAAGAAAATCAATGAAATACAAGATTATATTACACAATGGGTTCATGACATTAAAGTTAATATAGCAGTATGTGACCTGCTACTTGATGAGACAGAAGATATAAAGGTAAGAGATTTACGAAATCAAATAGAGCAAATTAAATTTAGAGTAAATCAAACGCTATATATCACTCGAGCAAATCATTATAGTCAGGATACAGTTGCTGAAAGAATAGACGTTGGTCAAGTTCTAAGAATGGCAATAAAAGAGAATGCGCTTTTCTTGATTAATAAAGACATTACGATTAATACGGATTTACACCATATTACGGTTATTAATGATAAAAGGTGGGTTTATTACATTTTTACCCAAATATTAAATAATAGTAGTAAGTATACCCAAAAAAGGGGAACAGTACAGATTAATAGTGAAGAGGATGATCATGCATATTATATTTACATTAAAGATGATGGCATTGGTATTCCTAAAGAGGATTTGGGGAGGATTTTTGACAAAGGCTTTACTGGTAAAAATGGAAAAAACGTTACCAAATCTACTGGTATGGGACTTTACTATACAAAGAAAATATCAGAAATGCTTCAAATCGGTATAGATGTTAAGAGTGAAGAAGGAGAATATACAGCGTTTACAATTATATTTTATAAGCTATCAGATTACTTCAACATAGCATCTAATGGTTAAAAGTTTAAGAAAAGGTGGGAGTTTCATAATGAAAAAGATAAAACTTTTCTGTATCCCATATGCTGGCGGGTCTGCTACTGTTTATTCGAAGTGGAAAAGATTAGTAAGTGCTAATATCGAAATCGTAGAAGTAGAATTAACAGGTAGAGGACGTAGGATAAATGAGGCTTTAATAGATAATATGGATGATATGATAGAGGATATTTATACGAGCATTAAAGATCAATTACAGGAACCTTATGCAATATTTGGTCATAGCATGGGTGGACTTATTACATACGAACTTTGTCAAAGATTAAAAAAGGAAAGCCATCAAGACCCCGTACATATTTTTATTTCCGGAAGAAAAGCACCACATATAAAGAATCCATTTTATGATTATCACGATTTACCATTTGATGAATTTGTAAAGAAAATTGTAAATTATGGTGGAATGGAACGAGAGATTTTTGAAAATAAGGAGTTGGCTGAGATTTTTGTACCTATCCTACGAGCAGATTTTAAGTTGATTGAAACGTATGAATATAGCCAATCAAATCATCGTTTAGACTATGATTTTTCTATATTTCATGGCAATAACGATCACACGGTTCAATGGAATGACATAATACAATGGGATGAAATAATAAGTGGGAACAGTAAATATCATCGAATCCCTGGGGGACATTTTTTTATTAATGAGAATACAAGGCAAGTAACAGATATCGTTTGTAATGTTCTAGGAAATGAAATAAACAGCTTAACTAAAGGAATGGGGCCAACATTCAATGTGTGAAGTTTATGGTGTAAACATTGCACAAGGAATTGGTGACCAACCGTTTCAGCAATTATTAAGCATATTACCGTATGAAAAACAGAAGAGAATTAATCGATTTAAATTTGTTAAAGATGCGGAAAGAAGTCTAGTAGCAGAGTTATTAATTCGTTACCTCTTAAACATAAAGGGATTTACCAACGGTGAAATTCACTTTCAACTTAACCCATCTGGGAAACCATTTTTGCAAAATGTACCAAATATTGCATTTAATTTAAGTCATTCTGAAAACTGGGTCGTCTGTGCACTGGATAAGACCCCTGTCGGTATTGATGTTGAACATGTACAGTCTATTGATTTACAAATAGCAAATCAATTTTTTACGGATGTAGAATGCCATTATATATTTTCTAATTCTTCTGCTCAGCTGGATAGATTTTATGAAATATGGACGATGAAAGAAAGCTATATAAAAGCAAGGGGACATGGGTTATCCATTCCATTGGATTCATTTTCCATAACCGCATTAAATAATAAATTTAAGATTGAGGTCCATAATACGATAAGTAAGTATAATGTAAAACTAATGACAGTCGATCCAAAATATAAGCTTGCACTATGTTCGATGAGTAATAATACTCCTGCACCTGTTACCGTTATACCCCTGGACAACTTAATTACCAATCATTTGCAAGATAGGTTATCTTAAGGGAGAAATGATCTCCCTTATTTTAGTTTCAACCTCAAATTTCTGGTTATGCATATAGATGTCCCTCCTTTGTAGTCATTATCCTCCTTACTTTAATTTAAAATTCTAGAAAACTAACATAAATGTCACATAACTATTTAAAATGTAACCTAAATCGATAGAGAGTGATTTTATTGCGAATTATAATAAAATTAAAACGTAATTAAGTTGGGTTGGAGGTTGAAATCTTTGAAAAAAATAGTAGAACTATCCAATGTAATTAAAGAATACGGTAAATCAAGTAATTCTTTTCGGGCATTAAAAGAAGTAAGCTTCGACATTAACGAAGGAGAATTTGTTGGCATTATGGGGCCATCTGGTTCAGGTAAAACTACATTGCTTAATATTATGTCTACAATTGATAAACCTACGTATGGAAAAGTCTTACTAGATGGTAAGGATTTAAATGAATTTAAAGGAGAGAATTTAGCTGGGTTCCGAAGAGATAATATTGGTTTTGTTTTTCAATCCTTTAATTTATTAGACAATATGACGGTAAGAGATAATATCGCCTTACCACTTACTTTAAATAATGTAAGACATGAAATTATTTTACAAAAAATTGATACGTTCACGAAGCTATTAGGGATCTCCGACCAAATGGATAAATATCCTGTTGAATTATCTGGAGGTCAAAAACAAAGAGTAGCTATCTGTAGAGCTCTAATTACGGATCCAAAGGTTATTTTTGCAGATGAACCAACTGGAGCATTGGATTCTAAGTATTCATCTGATGTGTTAGAGTGCTTTAAAAATGTTAATAGTAGGTTAGGGATCACCATTATTATGGTAACACATGATTCCAATGCAGCCAGTTACTGTGATCGTGTAATGTTCTTAAAGGACGGAAAGATGCACGGTAGATTAGATAGTAATGGTAACAAACAGGAAATGTTTACAAAAGTATTAGATATGCTTGCTATCCTGGGAGGTTCGGATAATGAACTCCTTTAGAATTGCTTTTAAGCTAATGCGAAACAATTCTAATATCTATGGTCTGTATTTTTTAGTGTTAGTAGTAACAGTTGCTACTTACTATAATTTCGCGGCCATTCAGTATAATGATAAATTTGTGGAATTAACCGAAAGAGTCCAGTCTGCTGTAGTAGCTAGTTTCGCCTCTGGATTTGTCTTGATATGTACAGTTGTATTTTTTATGTGGCATGCGAACAGTTTTTTTATAAAACAGCGTCAAAAAGAAATTGGGCTTTATATGTTGATGGGAATTAGCAATGCTAGAATTGGCAGAGTATTAGCGCTAGAAGGTTTGTTTATTGGTGGATTAGCTTTTACTGTTGGCTTGATCATTGGTATCTTATTTTCCAAGCTTTTCTTTATGTTATTAAGTAAGGCAATGTTTTTAGATGTTGTATTACCATTCAATATTTCAATAGAAGCAATTATACAGTTAATATTGGTGTTTGGGGTTATCTTTATCTTACTGGGAATTAAGAATTATAGTGCTATCAAGAAGAAACAGTTAATCGATATGTTACATGCTACGAAAGAAAAACCTGCTAAGCCAAAATATAGTCTACCTAAAGGTATTCTAAGCATTTTTTTAATTGTAGCAGGCTATTTCATTGCACTTAATATTAAGCCTTGGCAATTAGACTTATTGCTTGCTGCGGTAGCGATCGTGTTTTTAGTTAGTCTAGGAACATACTTATTTTTTGGAAGTTCATTAACAGTCATTTTAAGTAACTTAATTAAGACAAAGCGTTTTATTTATAAGGATGTAAGACTAATCAGTATAAGCAGTATTTTTTTTCGGTTAAAGGAGAACTATCGAAGTTTAGCAATGACAGCAATTTTGGCAGCGGCGACCGTTACAGCATTTAGCGTTAGTATTTCATTTAATCAATTTGCAAATAGTCACGAAGTGATTGAAACACCTTATAGTTTTAGCGTTGAGAGTGAATCCCCAGATACTAATGAATTGGTTAGAGAAGCTGTTGAGTCTTCTGAACATAGCTTAAAGGGAGTTCATGATCTGCATTTTTTTATTGGAAAGGTCCATTATGATGATTCCCGTAATGAAGTGGATAAAAATAATGAAGCTATAATTACGAGCTATTCACAGATGGAGAAAACACTGGAGTATTTACAGTATAAAGGTAGAGACAATCTGTTAGATCAGATTAAGCCATCTCAAAATGAAGCGACATTTATTCTAAATCCTAATACGATTGCTTCTCCTATGAATATTCTCGGAGATAAGATGAAGATAAATAAAACTGATTTCCAGATTGCAGAATTTACCCAAGTTCCATTTATAGGTAACAATAGTAAGTATGGACGAATGAACGTGTATGTTCTCCAAGATCAAGATTATGAAAGACATGTTCAAGATTTTGAAGAACTAACGCTTACTGGAGTAGACATCACCAATCAGGAGAACAGTAGTGAGTTAATTAGTAATATCAAACAAATAATTCCTAATGGGGAGCAAATGCTTTATGAGAATCCGAAACAATATATCTGGGAGTACTATGCTTTAGGAACATTGTTTTTCTTAGGTTTAATTATTTCGATTGTATTCATGCTTGCGACATTTAGTACGATTTACTTTAAGTTTTTAAGTGATGCTTTTTCTGATAAAGAACAATATGCGATGCTTAAAAAGGTTGGCATGAGTAGAAAAGAAGTCCAGCGTTCGGTTAATTTAACGGTTGGAATTGCATTCTTAATCCCTATCATAATTGGTATTGTCCACAGTGTGGTAGCGATGAAGGTATTGGAGCAAATCATGAGTGTGAAATTTACCTTCCCGCTTTTACTAGGGGTAGGTTGGTTTGTTTTTGTCATGACCTTCTTTTATAAAGGTATTATCAGAAGCTATACCAATATGGTCTATAAAGATTAAGCTTTTTATGGCCTAATTTCACAAAACAACATTGCAAAGGGGAGTTTTAAAGATGTCTTGGTTTACCAAATGGTCTTTTGCCAACAAAGCGGCTGTAACTCTAGTAACCTTAATTGTTCTGATATTGGGAGTCCTTAGTTACTTTAGGATGCCTATGGAATTCTTGCCAAAAGCGGAAACACCACAGATTAGAATCATCGCAATGGGGCAGGGTGTTAATTCTAAGTCGATGGAAACTGATGTCACAAGTCCGATTGAACAATCAATTGCAGCGGTAACTGGAAAGAGTGGAGTTCTTTCAACAACTGGTGATGGTTACAGTAAGATTGATGTGTTTTTTGAATATGGAACAGATATGGATCAAGCAAGACAAGATGTACAAGAATTAGTAGATTCGGTATCTTTACCTAATTACGTATCAAAACCTTCTGTAACAAAGCTGGATACGTCCTCTATTCCAATTTCCTTTGTAGCAATAACTTTTAAAGATGGTATCACAGCAGAAAATCTAGACTTTGTAAAAGAAAAACTGGAGCCAATATACAGAGATACAGAAGGAGTAGCAGAAGTACAAATACAGGGAGTTGAAGATTCCTTTGTTTCAATCCAATTAGATCGTGAAGAATTAGATGAATTACAAATACCAGTTCAAACTGTTATTGAGGCTCTACAAGGGCAGGATGGGTCATTTGCAGTAGGAGAAAATATCATTGAAGGTAATGCTAGTAATATTACAGTAGTTGGTAATATAGATAGTCTAGAAGACCTTGAGAATATTACTGTATCAAAAAATGTTCAGCTCGAAGATATTGCTATTATTCAAAAAACTAGACCAGGAGATGTTATTAATCGCTTTAATGGGGAGGATAGTATTGAATTTACCATTGTTAAAGATAGTACATCCAATGCAGTGACACTTAGTGAAGAGGTCGATAGCATAACAAAAGAAATAAGTGATAAATATGATAATTTAGAAGCTACTGTGTACCTGACTACAGCGGATATGGTCAAATCATCGGTACAATCGATGATCAAAGAAGTTCTTATTGGCGCTCTATTTGCAACAATTGTAATTATGCTATTCCTTCGGAAAATTCGTTCTACCTTTATTACGATTGTTTCAATACCATTATCACTATGTATTACATTAATTTTATTATCCCAATCAGGAATTACGTTAAATATTTTAACACTCGGTGGTGTAGCTGTAGCAGTTGGGCGTTTAGTAGATGATAGTATCGTTGTGATTGAAAACATATTTAAGAAAATGCAACAAGAAAAGTTCTCGGTAGGGATGATAATTGATGCAACAAGGGAAGTAGGCGGAGCAATTACTGTTGCAACTTTGACAACTGTCGCTGTTTTTTTACCGATAGGGCTAGTGAATGGGAGTTTACAAGAATTTATTTTACCATTTGCCTTAACAATTACGTATTCGTTACTTGCTTCATTACTAGTTGCATTAACAGTCGTTCCGCTTATGAGTGCAGGACTATTAAAAGGTTCAAAATTAACAGAGTATAAACCACCTGTCCGATTTAGAAAGGTTGTTAACTGGTCATTGAGCCATAAGTTCATCACGTTAACGATTGCTTTATTATTATTCTTTGGTTCAATCGGTGCATATTTCGTAATGCCAAAAGGAGTAGTGGATGATTCGAGTACAGATTATATACAAGCAACATTAAAATATCCCTCTGATACTCCGCTTAAAAAGGTAACAGAAAGCACATTGAAGCTGGAGTCGAAAGTTCAGAAAATAGAAGGAGTTAAACATGTTATCACCTATTTGGGTAACTCGAGCTCTGCCGTTCAATCGGGAGTCGTTAAGTCGCCTACAGAGGCACAGGTGAGAGTGTTACTTTCAGATGAAGAAGAGGTTGATCGTATAATGGAGGAGATAGAGCAGCAACAGGATTTATTTTCGGGCGCTGATTACAGTGTAGTAGCAGCTTCTTTCCTTGGATCAACAGCAACAGATATTAATATTGATGTAACAGGTGATAATTTAGAGAATATTGAAGATGTTACAAATGAAATAGTCGAACAGATTGAAGATGTAGAGGGAATTGAGGAAGTCACAACAAACCAACAAGAGAAGAAAAGCGTTTATTCGTTTGAAGTGAATTCTGCTAAAATCAATACTGAGCAAGTGGCATCTCAACTAGGCATATTATTAAATAAAACACCAATTGGGACGATTGATCTTCAAGGTGAAAAGACTAATATTGTATTAGAACCATTGCTGAGCACTGAAACAGAAGAGGATTTAGAGGATATCTCGATATTAAGTGAAGACGGCCCTACACCTATTACCGAAGTAGCATCGTTAAAGAGTGAGCGTACAGCTACCAATCAGTATCATAAAGATGGCGAACCATTCTTACAAGTAACGGCAAAAATAGATCCAACAAAACTATCCGAAATTAATGCAGATATTCGTACTACTATATTCGGAGATGGCGAGAAAAATGGGATTAAAATTCCCGAAGATGTTGAAGTATTTATTGGTGGAGCTAATGTCCAACAATCAGAAGACTTCAATGATCTATTCATGACGATGGGCATTTCCATTGGCTTAGTATTTTTAATCCTTGTTGTAACTTATAAAGGGATTAAAACACCAATTGCGATACTCATCACATTGCCGCTAGCATTAATTGGTTCCATTGTTGGCTTATTAATTACAGGAATTTCAGTAGATACGACCGTATTATTAGGGGCATTAATGCTCATTGGTATCGTAGTGACAAACGCAATTGTCTTATTAGATCGCGTAAAACAAAATGAGAAAGCGATGAGTATAAGAGAATCCTTATTAGAAGCCTCACAACGGAGATTACGTCCGATTATCATGACAGCTATCTCCACAATCAGTGCCATGATTCCACTGTTATTTGGAACAGCAGAAACAGGAAGCCTTGTATCAAAAAGCTTAGCAGTTGTTGTTATTGGAGGATTAACTATATCTACCTTATTAACGTTAGTAGTGATTCCATGTGTTTACGAATTATTGCATACCAAGGAGAGAAAAAGATCAGTTATAGAAAAGAATTAAATATAGCTTTTTGTTAGCTAATGGAGAAAATGATATGACGATTTATGAAAGAGTATCATTTTCTCTTTTTCAGAACATTCGATATAATGATGAAGAGACAAGGTCGTATAATAAAAAGCAGAAGGGATGGTGAAGATGGAAGCCATAATTGAAGTAAAAAACCTTAAAAAGGTCTATAAAAAAAGAAAAACGAAAGAATCTCTAATAGCTGTAGATGATATTTCATTTTCGGTTAATCGGGGAGAGATTTTGGGTCTGTTAGGTCCAAATGGTGCAGGAAAGTCTACTATGATTAAGATGATCTGTGGACTTCTTATTCCAGATGATGGCTCTATTATAGTAAATGGCATTAACACCCAAAAGAAGCGATTGGATGCGCTACGCCATATAAGCGCAGTACTTGAAGGGAATCGTAACCTGTATTGGCGTCTATCAGTAAAGGAAAATTTAGAGTATTTTGCTGGAAATAGAGGACTTTCTAGTAAAGATATTGCTGAACAAATTGAAGGCCTTTTGACCAAGTTTAATCTAAAAGACAAAGAAAATGAATTAGTGAATCGACTTTCGCGCGGAATGCAGCAAAAACTTGCCATTGCAGTTGCAATGCTTGCAGATAGCGAGATTATTTTACTGGACGAACCAACTTTAGGACTTGATATTGAAACAAGCTATGAGGTTCGCGAACTATTGAAGTCAATTGCCAAAGGGTATAACCGAACTATTATTATCAGCTCTCATGATATGGATGTCATTCAAGCTATTTGTAACCGGACTATTGTTATTAACTACGGAAAAGTAGTTGCAAATGATAATGTGGAAAACCTACTACGTTTGTTTGAAGTTCGCTCCTACAAGATTCAACTAGGTGATCATTTGACTGATCGGCAGTATAAGATGTTGGTAGAAAAGTTTCCAGGGCTAGAATACATACCAGATTCCATACAATCTACAATCGAGGTTGATCTAAATCATAGTAAAGAAATTTATGATTTGTTTGATGTATTGAAGCTTGAGCATATCCCGGTTGAGACAATTGATAGACAAACAGTTAATTTTGAAGAAATCTTTATGAAAATTGTAAAGGGAGAGAAAGAATATGCGATGGTATATCCTTCTTAAGACAAATGTTCGTAAAGAGTACATAGAGCTAAAACGCTATCTACCTAATACCATAGCTATGCTACTTACTTTTTATTTCATCTTTTTAGCAATGTTTTTAGGTATTCAAGTAATTGGGGATCCTGGTACTCAGGATGTAAACACGCAATATATTATTGTCAATTATGTTTTTTGGTTTTTGACGGTAATGGTTATAAATCAAATTGGCTTTGATATCATCAATGAATCCATGCGAGGTACACTAGAGCAACTTGCTATGTCACCTATGGGGATATGGAGAATCATGACTGCTAGACTTGTTGCCACAACAATACTGAATTTTATAATTGTCGTTATATTATTACTCATGTCTATGCTAACTACCGGACAATGGCTAAATATTGATGTGGTGACTATAATCCCAATTCTAGTATTGACACTTTTTAGTATGTATGGGCTAGGCTTAATTATTGCAGGTATTTCAATAGTGTTGAAACAAGTACAAGCTTTTCTCCAAATTTTACAGTTTATTTTAATGGGGTTAACGTTTATTCCATTATCTGTTGCACCTATCTTATCTTTCTTTCCATTTGTAAAAGGTGTGGATTTAATGCGAAGTGTGATGATAGAAGGCTTAACTTTATCCTCTATAAATTTGGGGGATATAGCAATATTGCTTATTAATGCGATTATTTACTTTACTTTAGGCTTAGCAACCTTTCTTTGCTGTGAACGGATAGCAATGAAAAAAGGATTGCTGGCACAATATTAACAGCTAAAATCAGTAAGTAAATAAGATAGAAGAAAAACTAGAATGCAGCCAAATGTATTTTAGTTTTTCCTGTGTCTTTTATTATGAAGGCGGAAAAGTAAAAGGTAAATTTATTTCAAAAGATAACGGTAAAACATGGGAATTTTCAATGGAGGTACAGCTGAATGAAGCGAAATAGCACGAAACAAAAATGGATAGGCTGGATGTTATTTCTTTTTACAATTGCCTTTTTTGTTTACAAATAGGATATTTGATTGTTCACGATAGGTTTCAAGTAGAGTATATTGATAATAGATTATTTTATATGATTAATATTGTCTGTGTGGCCTGTTTATTTCTTGCAAATATTCTATTGCTGCGAATCACTAAACGATTCAAAATAATAGGTTCTAGTATCATATTCCTATTTATCGCTGTTCATGTAGTACTTCTAGTAGACAGTAATAAACAAGTTAACAATATAACAAGTGTTTCACCTGACTTTAAACATGTACTATCTATTAAAAAAATGTTGAGAGTGGATCAGCCGTTTACTATAGGTCGTATGGTATTTTAGCTCGTCCAAAAGATAGCTTACCAGCCGAGATAATTGGCGATTTTAAGGTAGATTGGTTAGCTAAAGATATCGCAGCCGTTACTTATAAAACGGCAGACAACTCGATACAGCAATTTATAGCCACATATGGGGATCGAGGTGATGGTACAAGCTATTATTATGTTGGTGCACAAATTCACGGGAATTGGCAAGGTGATAACATTAAAGTAGTTAGTAACCAAGAAGGGATTTCTGTTACACAAGCTAATCAAACAGAATTGTTTACATGGGACACTATTGAACAGTTTGGTACACTTGCAGTTGTTTTGAAGAAAAATAACGAAGCAGCTTGGACCATTTCTTTGAACGAGAATTTTGAAGTTGATTCTGCTGCCTCCCAATCAAATGTTGGCAATATTCGTTTATATAAAGCAATCTTAGAAGAAAATCAGCCAATTACGCTCCACTATAAATCTTCAAACTAAAATTAATTGTACTATTAGTGATCCCTACATTACTTTTTAGATGTAAGTATGCTACGTAATACGTAAGATTATATATAAATATTTGTTGCACCTTGTTAGGATGAATTATAAAAATAACCAGAACGATTAACGGTCTAAGCTCTATGACAAACAGGGCAAAGGCCAATTAATCGTTATTTTTTTGAAACCAATTGGAGTTCCATTATTATCATAAACTATACTTTTATCAAACAAGATTTCTAATACTTTTGCAAGATCTTCTACTTCTTTTTCATCATAATTGTCAGCTTCAGAAGCACTTGCAGAAATACTACTTACATTTGTAATTAAAAATCGTTCAGAAACAGACAGGAACCTACAAAGTGTTGATTTATGGCTAACTACACGCTTTTTCGTAGTTGGCCATAAACTACAGTTTGTGGTTATCGGCTGTTTTAGAGGGAAGCGAGAAGCCATAGAGTTGTAAGTTAGCGTTCTTTGATAACTTACAACTTATGTGCAGACCTTTAGGCAACCCCCCTAAAAAATTTAATTTATTTGATTATTCTTGCAGGTTTGAAAAATTTTAGGCAGAAGTTATTATATAGGTTATTAATGTCGAAATTAAAAAGAAAGGGGGAATAGCCCTTCATTACCACGACAATAACCTTAATAAATGTTCTACTTTTAAAGGAGGAATTAAAATGAATAGAAAGAAAGTTATAAAGATATTGGCAGCACTTTTTATTTTACTATCAATCCCCACTTATTCTAGCGCATACGTACTTAATGGAAAATCTTTATCAAATAGATTAGATGCTTATTATTGGATAGATGGAGATTTCAATAGTAATAGAAGAGAAGTTTTATATGGCATATTAGCATGGAATGACACAAGCCAAATACAATTCAGAAAAGAAGCCGGGGTTCCAGGGGGCGGGGATGTAATGGTAGAGTATGTAAACTATTATAACGGCGATATTTATGCTGTTAGTAAAGGACGTGGGCATATTATGGTTTATAAAAAATGGAAAAACATAAGTTCATATACACAAAGGAAAGAAGTCATAGTTCATGAGGTAGGTCATGAAGCAGGTTTAGCTCACACCCAAAAATCTAACAATAGTATCTCTGTAATGCGCCAATACGGTTTTAATAATAAAGCATATCCTTTATCAGACGATAAAGCTGGACTTCGAGCTAAATATTAAAAGGGGGTAAAAGTTATGAAGAAGATTACTAGTGTTTCGCTTATCCTAATATCTTGTCTAACAATAATGGTTTTTATAATTAGTAAATCGAATGAAGAAAAAAATATTATTCAAGGTAAGTCTTTAGATAATCTTTCCACAACTGAGACTTTAGTATTTGAAGCGAAGACAGATGGATTTGAGTCACTAGATGAATTAGAAAGTAATTCAAAAATCATTCTACGAGGAAAGAAAATAGGAGAAGAAAGTCCAGTAATTTATAGATCGGAAGTAGACGGTTCAGTAGCAGGTGGCTATACAGTAACTAACTTTAAAATATCAAAGGTATATAAAAATGAAACAAAAAATAAGAAGATTAAAGAAAAAGAAGAAGTTAATATAGCAGAAAATAATTTTTTTGATAAAAAAACAAACAAAACATACAGTTTTAATGGATATAAAAAAATGAATGTGAATGAAGAATATCTTTTATTTTTAACACCAGAACAAGATGGAGTATTTGCTACAAGAGGAGTCACTTTTGGTAAAATACCTTTAGAAACCAACAAAATTGAAGTTTTAAAAGACACAGAAGAACCTCTATCTTTGAATTTGCAAAAAATATTTAGTGAAGCAAGAAACCAATACAAATAATTTAAGTCATGAGGGAGATAACGTGAGAAAAACTATACAGTTAGTAATTATACTTTTAGTGAGCGTAAACATTATAGGTTGTTCTCAAACTTCAAAATATGATTCAAAAGAAGCGATAAAAAAGGGTGACGTTGTATACAGTGGAGATAACGTATACAACCTAGATATTTTTTTAAAATTTCTAGATAATATTCATAGCAATAAAAAAGATTCTATTCGAATAACTAGTTATACAAACGAAGGAGACCCTATATTTCAGGACTTGAATTTTGATGGAAATGTAATAAATTATAGTTATGATAATAGGTATGATGATTATGGAGGGGGTGATGTAGGAGTAAAAAAAGACGATTGTGAAAACATAAAAAAAGAAAGAAAGAAAGATGGAAAAATAGAATATTTCATCGTAGGTTGCTCAAAAAAACCTAATGATAGTTACTTACTTATTCGTACAGATGAATAAAAATAAACTTGAAGCATGATAGGTTGTTTACCAGAGGATATACAAATCTTCAATG
The DNA here is from genome assembly GCF_034190895.1 of Virgibacillus sp. M23. NCBI lineage: Bacteria > Bacillati > Bacillota > Bacilli > Caryophanales > Bacillaceae > Virgibacillus > Virgibacillus sp. M23. The sequence continues at coordinate 32,905 of NZ_JAWDHA010000025.1, forward strand.
TATTTTTAATCATAGATGTAAGCTAGCATAAATGCAGGAGTGTAATATTAACTGTGTAAGTAAGAAATGCGTACGGTTTCTTACTCACACAGTTTTTTTATTTGGTAAAATAAAAACATAAAGCTAAAGGAGTGTTTTAAATGGGAAAACCTAAAAGAGATCCTAACTCCGTAGAATTAGCTAACAAGATTATTGAACAGTATCAACCAAAGTCTGTAGAAGGTTATGCAACATGCATTAAAGGACATATTTGGGCCGATGTTTGAATCGATGTTAAAAGGTGAAATGAATCATCATTTGGGCTATGGATCAAAGGAGAAAAAGAAACAAACAATAAACGGAATGGGTACGGAAAAAAGACAGTCAAAACGACTGCTGGCGAAATGAATATTGCCGTACCTCGTGACCGTGTCATTTGAAACACAACTTATTCTCAAGCGCAAAAGAAATGTTTCTGCCATCGAGGATAAAGTCATCTCCATGTATGCAAGAGGAATGTTCCAGCGAGATATTTCGTCCACTATCGAAGATACCTATGGTTTCTCTGTGTCTCATGAAATGATATCCGAAATTACCGATACAGTGCTTCCTGATTTAAAAGAGTGGCAAAGTCGCCCTTTAAGCAACTGTTATCCTTTTGTGTTTGTAGATTTCCTTTATACGACGATACGTAATGACTATGAAACAAAGAAATACGCTGTTTATAGGGGTGGTGTCAGCTTCGCTGGCACTACCCCTACTGCAAAAAGGATATTCAATAATCATTATCATCACGCAATAGAGGTTGTGAATTTGCATTCCTATAGGAAAGGTGAGGTATCAAAGATCATAGAAGAATTAAATATCCTTTTGATCAAATAAATATTCCTTTAGCTTTGTATACAGAAAAACCCAAGTTAGTAGATTACTACGAACAACATGGATTTATAAATTATGGAAGGTGTGGAGTTCATAGAGAATATTTTATGGTTAAATGGCCAGAGTCGTTATAGAACATGGAGAACAGAGGTTTAATGCTAATAGACATTACCAGCCTTTAGACCATTAAATAAGACTTAAACCAATAACATAATCCAAATTCCTTAACATACAAGAATTTGGATTTATCTATATAGAAATTTTCTTAGCGTACAAAATTTCCGAAATGGTGGCAGTACCCCCTTACTATTCTTTCTACAATTTTATTTATAATACCCTCCTACTAACAATACAACCAGAAGCAATTGGAAGATATGAAGGTGTTAGTCCACCAACCATCACGATTCCTCCAAGTGCAGATCCCATGGAACCACCTAAGTAATTAGCTGAGCTGTTTAAAACAACTACAGATGATCCGTGTTCTGGCTGTAGCTGAAGTAATACATGCTGCTGTGGGCCAATGAAGCCCAACCCATTTCTCCCCATACCATGAAGGGGAGAAATGCTAGAAAAGTAATTCCAAGCACCAATGGTAAACTAAACATTGCTAATGCTAATAGAGCAAGTATTCCACCTATAATCCAGCTTGGACGTCCTATTCGATCAATAAGCGTCCCAATAGATAAGTTTCCGATAACACCACCAATTCCCCATGCCCATAAATATGGTGTTACTTTTGGTACACTTGCAGTTGTTTTGAAGAAAAATAACGAAGCAGCTTTGACCATTTCTTTGAACGAGAATTTTGAAGTTGATTCTGCTGCTTCCCAATCAAATGTTGGCAATATTCGTTTATATAAAGCAACCTTAGAAGAAAATCAGCCAATTACGCTCCACTATAAATCGTCAAACTAAAATTAATTGTACTATTAGTGATCCCTACATTACTTTTTAGATGTAAGTATGCTACGTAATACGTAAGATTATATATAAATATTTGTTGCACCTTGTTAGGATGAATTATAAAATAACCAGAACGATTAACGGTCTAAGCTCTATGACAAACAGGGCAAAGGCCAATTAATCGTTATTTTTTCTTCACTGTCTATTCATAGTTTCTTATTATCTACTTCAAAAGGTCTTACAGCATGTTACTTCTTTCGTTGTTTATTTATTATAAGTATGATCAATTGCCCTAGAAAAGCCACTAGTACAAGGCAGCCAGAAGCAATTGGAAGATATGAAGGTGTTAGTCCACCAACCATCACGATTCCTCCAAGTGCAGATCCCATGGAACCACCTAAGTAATTAGCTGAGCTATTTAAAGCAACTACAGCTGGTCCGTGTTCTGGCTGTAGCTGAAGTAATACATGCTGCTGTGGGGCCAATGAAGCCCAACCCATTGCTCCCCATACCATGAAGGGGAGCAATGCTAGAAAAGGAATTCCAAGCACCAATGGTAAATTAAACATTGCTAATGCTAATAGAGCAAGTATTCCACCCATAATCCAGCTTGGATGCCCTATTCGATCAATAAGCGTCCCAATAGATAAGCTTCCAATAACACCACCAATCCCCCATGCCCATAAATATGGTGTTACTTGATGGATTTCCTGTAAATCTTGCAAGATTGGAGAAATATACGTGTAAAGACCTAAACTAGCAAGGGCAGCAACAAACGTTATGCCCACTGTTGCTGTGACACGTCCATTAGTCATCATTGCAAAACGTTGGCGCAATGAAGCTGGTTGTGAAGCAGGAATGTCCGGGAACCAGAGTATAATCCCGATCATAGCAATAATGCCGAGTGTAGTAATTAACCACAACGTACCGTGCCAACCTATCTCTGTGGCCATAATTAATCCAAGAGGAACCCCTATGACTGTGCCCAAACTCATACCACCTAATACCGTACCTAAGGCACGTCCACGTTTTTGAGGAGGAACTAGTGCGGCTGCTGCGGCTGTTGCAAGCGGTGAATAGAGACCAGCTCCAATACCTGCAATTGCCCGAGCCAATAGTAGCAGGGGGAAATTCGAGGCAAGTGCACTCAATGCATTACCTAATGAGAAAATAACTAGTGCGATAACTAATATTCTTCGAGCTGGTTTGCCCGCTAATAATGTTGCGAAAACGGGGGCTGCAAGTGCAAAGCAGAGGGTAAAGACAGTGACTGCCTGTCCTGTCTGTGAGTCGCTAGTCTTAAAGGTTGCTCCGATATCAGGTAACAAACCAGCTACTACATAAGCATCAAATCCAAGCGTAAACATTCCTATAGTGAGAAGAAAAACCATTCTCATTTTACCCCTCCTTAAATGTCTCAGTATAATTTGTCAATGCTAATCAGAGTGGGATATAATTTTTTTGTTATATCGATATGTTATAATGATGGAGCGATTGACATTTGAAATAATATCATATCGATAGCCTCAATAGAATAATCAATATCTTAGAAGGGTATAACAAATAGTTATAACAGATGTGGGGTAAAAGAAATGAATACAGTGTGGATGCAAAGCTTTATAGAAGCTGCAAAGCAAAAAAGCTTGTCTAAAGCAGCTAAGGAAAATAATATATCTCAACCGGCATTGAGCAAACATATACGAAATTTAGAAAATGAACTAGATGTTGCGTTGTTTTACAGGACCTCTACGGGTATTGAGCTTACAGAAGCTGGAGAACGTTTTCGCTCTCGAATTTTACCTGTTATTACTGAGCTAAACGCGATCCGTCAAGATTTACGGCAGTTTTCACGAACTTCACCTATAGCGATAGGAAGCCTGCCTAGTCTAGCAACCTATTATTTGCCACCAATGATTAAGAAGCTTCAGTCTTTAGCCCAACCAGCAACGCTAATGATTCAAAATACTTCAAATGAGCTTGTACAATCATTAGAGGAAGGGAGACTTGATGCAATCTTTATGGATACAGTAAGTACAAGGGAATCCCTGTGGAGTTGCGAATTATTTAAGGAACCTTATTATGCGGTGTTTCCATTAGATCATCCGTATCGTTCTAGAAAAGCGGTCAAACTTGCTGAGTTATGCGAGGAGCAGCTTATTGTTCATCAATCTCCTTGTGATACAAGGAGTCGTATTATGGAGCACATGGAATTGATAGGGCAAAAACCTACTATTATTAGCGAGGTGGCTTTTGGTGATTTTATTTACGGAGCTGTAATAGCTGGAATGGGGATAACGATTGTTCCCGAAATAAGTGCAGAGCATATTGATCGTCATCAGCTTTTTGCTTTACCGATTATAGATTTCGGAAACGAGCGGTCGATTTCATTGGCCACCCGAAATGCTAAACTTGGATCACAACTTTATCAATATTTTTGTTGACATTGATTTCTTATATGTTTCCGTTAGGAGTGTAGCAGGCATTCTTACGTGTTTGGATACAAGTAGATAAGTAGTTTTAATTAGAAAGGTGAAAAATTCAGCACATTATAAGATATAATGGTTGAATACAAGTTAGATAAGTAAAATGATATATTCAAGATTAGAGATGGATGAATGAAATGAGAAGCGAGCAGGAGATAATGAATTTGATTATAAGGATTGCTAAGAATGATGAGCGTATTAGGGCTGTTTATATGAATGGCTCGAGAACGAATCCAAATGTTCCAAAGGATATTTTCCAAGATTACGATATCGTTTTTGTTGTGAGAGAAACATCCTCATTCATCAATGATGACAATTGGATCTCCAAATTAGGTAATCTATTAATGATTCAAGAACCTGATAAACTTGACAAAGGGATTGGTCAGGATAAGAATTTTGACGATACTTATGCCTATCTAATGCTATTTACAGATGTGACCTACGCCTTCAAACAGTTGATGTGATGAATCATACTTATACGAATGATAAGCTTACTCATCCAGTGTTGGATAAGGATAATATTCTGCCATCGATTCCCTCGCCATCTGATATCGACTATCATGTAAAGAAACCTACACATGGCCAGTTTGAAAGCTGTACAAATAATTTTTGGTGGTGCTTGCAAAATGTTGCCAAAGGAATATGGCGTGATGAACTGTCTTATGCAAAATTAATGTTTGAATATACCACAAGAGATTGTTTGGATAAAATGATTAATTGGTGGATTGGTATGGAACATGATTTTGGAGTGTCGACAGGGAAACTAGGAAAATATTTCAAGTACTATCTCCCTTCAACCTATTGGAAGATGTATGAAGCTACATATTCTAATTCGGACTATCAACAGATGTGGCATTCCATGTTTACTGCTTGTGAATTATTCAGGGAATTATCGTTAGATGTAGCTACATACTTTGGGTTCATCTATCCAAAGACGGACGATAACAACATAACCAAATTTCTAAAACATATTAAAGAATTACCAGCAGATGCAAAAGATATATATTAAATTACGAATAAATAAGAAAATTATTTGAATAATGGTATAACTGCATAAGTGTAAAGAAAGGAATGATTACTATGATCAATAAGCTAAATGGTATTAAAAAGGAAGCATTTGTATTTAGAAGAAAAACGATGCAGAGGAGATATTGTATTGAAGTCGGAGAACATAAACCATGATTTTGTTTCAGAAACAGAAAGATTAATAATTAGATTGTTAGATGAACAGGATTATAAACGGTGGCTGGAAGGGTTTAATAATAATTATCCTCCCCAGTACAAATATGATGATGACCACCTAGATATAAGCGAGTGGACGGAGGATGCATTTCAAAATGTTGTAAAAAAACATCGGGAATTAGCAGCTGATGATAGGGCGTATGTATTTGGGATTTTTCGAAAAATGGATGGTCAACATATTGGTAAAGTGGAATTTAGTACAATAATGAGGGGGGAATTTCAATGGGGGATGATTGGTTATCGTTTGCATAATCAATTTTGGAGATATGGCTATGGCAAGGAGGCAGTAAAAGAAGGATTGAATATCGCCTTTAGTCATCTTCATTTCCATCGGATTGAGGCCCATATAAATGTGGATAATATTCCCTCGATTAATTTAGCAGAGAGTGTAGGAATGGAGTTCGAATGTACACGTAAAGGATTTATATTTGAATTTGGAGAGTGGACGGATAATCTCGTTTATTATAAAAACGCAAAATAGCTAATTTCAAAATAGGTGCAGCTCATGTATCATATACTGACTGCACCTTTCCTATAGTCTAGGAAATTAAAGGAAATTATAAAATTTGCCCATATGGATAAAGATGGGCGTGTTGAGCCACGTTCAGCTCCAACGCCCAGAAACGTAGCGACTTCACGAATCGCCCTAAGTTGTTATAAGTTTGTAGTTGAATTTTCAAAACGTGAACAATAGATAATCTTAAAAAAAAGGGGAGCTTACATGAGCCAATCAATGGGGACCGAAGAGGCAATCAAAAGATGGGATAACTTCGCTGAAAATTATTCAGAAAACCATACGGAACAAGGTGATCTTCATAAAGAAATCTTTTTAAACCCAGCTTTATTCTCACTTATGGGGAATGTGAAGAATAAAAAAGTGCTTGATGCTGGATGTGGAGAAGGATATTTGAGCAGAATTTTATCTAAGCGTGGTGCCGCTGTAACAGCGGTGGATTATTCTCCGACCATGATAGAAATCGCTAAGGAAAGAACGCCAAAAGAATTGAACGTTCATTATAGTCATGGAAATTGTGAGGATTTACATCAACTAGAGGATAAAAGTTTCGACTTCATCGTGTCCAATATGGTCATCCAAGATCTTGCGGATCATGAAAAAGCATTTCGAACGATGTATCGGCTGTTAGCAGATAAAGGTATCTTTATCTTTTCTATATTGCATCCATGTTTTGTTACTCCAGAAAGTGGTTGGGAAAGAACAGAAAACGGAGAAAAGCTGCATTGGAATGTGGACAAGTATTTTTATGAAGGAGTCTATGAACAGCCCTTAGGTGATAAAGAAAACATGCTGCTTTTCCATCGAACGTTAACAACCTATATAAATACATTAATACATACAGGGTTTGTTTTGGAGAGCATTATCGAACCACAGCCATCAAAAGACATGCTAAAAAAATACCCTTCATTTGCAGAAGATTTTAGGTGTCCTGACTTTATTGTTTTTAAATTAAGGAAATAGTCGAGCTTGTGTTATTTGTTACAGGGTGCTTATTTCTCCATACAATAAGCACCTTTTTTTGTGTGCTACATGAAGTAATATGTATAAATATTATGAAATACTTATTATTAACCTAGCATTGTAAGCAAACATACTGTCAGCCTAGAGCACAAAGTGACAGGATACATGGTGAAATACTTGTTAAGATCTGATTAGGGAGTGGGCGATATGACGTGGGTCGAATCATTACAGAAGGCCATCAATTATATGGAGGAGCATTTATTGGATGAAATATCGATAGATAGCATCGCAAAGCAGGCGAATTTTTCAGCATTTCACTTTCAGCGTACCTTTTCGATATTGACCGATATATCTGTTGGTGAATATCTCAGACGTAGACGCTTAACATTGGCTGCTCATGAGCTTAATCGTGAAAATACGAAAATTATTGATATTGCCTACAAGTATGGCTACGACACTCCAGAAGCTTTTTCCAAAGCATTTCGCAGACAGCATGGTATAACACCGAGTGAAGCGCGAAAATATGCAGGAAGGCTTAAATCTTATAACCGCCTGGTGATTCAGGTTAGTGTGAAGGGAGCAGAACCAATGCAATACAAAATTGTTGAACGGGAAGCATTTCAGATTGTAGGGATTAAACGAGAATTTTCGTGTATCAATCAGCAGAATCAAATTGATATTCCAAAAATGTGGGATAAAGTAAATGGGGATGGAACGGATGATTTATTATTCCGATTAAACGATGGTTTGATCGAAGGGGTGTTGGGGGTTTGTGTCGACAAAAGCTCGGAAGTAATTGATTATTGGATAGGTACAACCTATGAGGGGGACGTACCTGATGGGCTAGTGGCTTTGACTATTCCTGAATCAAAATGGGCTGTTTTTGAGGTGCATGGCCCGATGCCCGATGCCATGCCAAAAGTATGGAAACAGATTTTCTCTGAATGGTTTCCTTCGAGTGGTTATAAACATGCTGGTATACCGGAGTTAGAGGTTTATTCAGAAGAGGATCCTTCGAGCCCAGATTTGTATTCAGAAATTTGGATACCAGTGAAATAGAAACAGAGATGAATAGGTAGTTATTCATTCATTAATAATAATTGGGATTTCTTATTAAAATTCATGTTAATTTATAAGAGGTTGAGACAAAAGTCGTCAAAAAACAATCAAGAAACGAACGATAATTAGTTTAGATTCCACATATAACTGGCAATTAAACCCCCACTTCAAGCAATAAAGTGAAGCCAATATTGGTAAGTGGGGGTGCTCTGCCAGTAAATATCCAATTGGTTCAAAGGCCTTTAGGTCATACGTTTCTGGTACTTACAATTAGTGGGAATAAACAAACCCCCCATCATTTTAGGTTCACACCAACTTATTGAAGATAGTCAGTGTCTAGACTTAGATGCTTTACCAATAATTAATTTGTTTCCTTTTCACTAAAAGTCAATAGACGGAACAAATATTCACTAAAGCTTTTATTATGCTATAATAAGAATGTATGTTCTGGATAGGGGGAATATTCTTGTTAAAGAATAAAGAAGATGTCAGAAAGTTAATTCAAGCTGATGATGAGATGATGGAAATTTTGCAAGCTGCCAATACATTGAACCTGCCTGATTGGTGGATATGTGCCGGATTTATTCGTGCGAAAATTTGGGATACATTGCACGGCTTTACTAAACGAACTACTATACCAGATGTGGATGTAATCTATTTTGATATAGAAACGATAGATGAACAGGAGGAAAAAATTTTAGAAGCTAAATTAAAAAATAAAATGCCCAATGTTCCCTGGTCTGTTAAAAATGAAGCAAGAATGCATATTGTTAATAATATTCCACCATACACTTCATCAGTTGATGCGATATCTAAATTCCCAGAAACAGCAACTGCACTTGGGGTAAAGCTAGATAAAGAAGGTAAGGTAATTGTTACTGCACCTTGTTGTATAGCCGATGTCATCAATTTACAGCTGAAGCCAACGCCTTATTTCACAGAAACAAGAGAACGTGAAGCAATTTATGAGGAGAGAATAAGGAAAAAGAAGTGGAAATCTACTTGGAACAAGCTTAACATTTATCATACATAACTTTTTCATACAATCGGTAGATCTGTCCTATCAGTTTCCATTAAGAGCATGTAGTCGAACAAGAATAGTGGAGGAGGAGCCTAATTTGTCTTGGGAATATAAGTTATTATTAGCAAAAATTTATACCCCCACTAATTGAAGCTTCACTTTATATATTTCTTGTGAGATTAATAGATATATGTGCTATAGTCTGATAAAAAACTAATAAATTAAGAATTTTTAAAATAAAAATAGAAAGGTGCTTATAGATGAAAAAATGGCTTGGTGCTGCGGGAGTATGTGTTTATGACAGAAAGGTTCTAATGGTATTACAGGGAACCCCAGAAGAACCAAAACGTTGGTCTGTTCCTTCTGGCGGTTTAGAAGCAGGTGAAACCTTTGAGGAATGTTGTGTTAGGGAAATAAAAGAAGAAACAGGCTTAAACGTAGAGATAAGACAATCTATATGGAAAAAAGAAAGACCATATGGGGAAATTATTTATTTTGCAGTTAAGGTGGTTGGTGGAGAGGAAACCATTAATGATCCTGATAAATTAATTTATCGTATAGATTGGAAATCACCAGATGAACTAACAAATTTAGCTTTATCCTATCCTGAAGATAAAACATTTTTAATCGAATACATACAAAATTATAAGCACGATGATTTGTCTATTAAAAATGACAGAGAGTTAATAGGTGAGCATCTCAATAATGACATCGATGAAAAATAAGCTTCTACTTAGGCATTTTCCTTTGAGAGAATTCATTTTCCATAGCATGTAGTAGGTTCAAGAACTCCCTCTTATACCTGTGATGATGGATCGATAGTTGCATTCAAACAGTAAATTCACAGAGAGCTTCTAAAAAGTTTGCAGCTATGATAGATAATAAAAAGGAATACCTTATCATGGGGAAGGGGCAGAGGACTTTAAAGTAATACTGGAAAAGAATCTGATCATATACATAGTATACTATAGACATTGATAAATCCTTAATTACTCAAGGTATAGAGTGTTTAATTATTGCTTCTATAAAAGGAAATAATTGGTTGAATTGCAGGATAAGTAAATGATATGATTAACTCAAATATATTGTTACTTATTAAGTAAAAAGCATCAATTGAGTATTAAGTTGGATTGGATGGTGGTCTTAAGTTCCTGTATTTATATTTTTTGGTTAAAAAGTCTTAATATTCTTATTATTAGAGGGGATAAGAGGTGTTAGATTACATAGCACTTGTAACAAAGGGGAAGATTAGATGGGGAAAAAGAACAAGCGAAGGAAGTTGAAAAGGGAGAGACTTCCTTTTCGATTAAACATTTTATTTTTTGTCATGTTTATTATGTTTTCTGCATTGGTGTTGCAGCTGGGTGTAGTTCAAATTCTGAAAGGAGAGTCATTTCAAGAAGAAATCGATCGAACCATTAGAGACACAACTAAGGTACCAGTGCCGCGGGGGGAAGTTTATGATAGTAATCATCGATTAGTAGTCACGAATAAACCTTTGTACGCTATTACATATACACCCGCTAAGAGAGTGCAAGCGAAGAATCGATTAACGGTTGCTAAGAAATTAGCGAAATTAATTTCTTTTGATAGCAAAGGAATTTCGGAGCGGAATAAAAAGGAATATTGGTATTTAGAGAATAAAAAAGAAGCTGTTAAGCTGCTAAGCACAGAAGAGAAAAAGGAATTAGATGATACAGAGGAATATAATCTTATTTTAGAGAGAATCCCGAAAGATAAAATAAGTGATTTCACGAAGAATGAGCAGAAGATCATAGCCATTAAGCGGGAGTTGGATAAGGCATATGCTTTAACGCCCCAAATTGTTAAAAATGAGGGGGTAACGTCAGAGGAATATGCAATGGTTTCTGAACATCTTAGCGAACTTCCAGGCATTAATGCAACAGCTGATTGGGAAAGGGAGTACCCATTTGGTGACACATTTCAAAATTTAATCGGAAATATTACAACGCAAAAGAATGGAATTCCAGCAGAAAAGGAGGAATATTTTCTAACTAGAGGATACAGTCGGAATGATCGTGTTGGGATAAGTGGTTTGGAAGAATACTATGAAAATGTATTACGAGGTAGGAAAGAGCAGATTCAATACACAACTAAAAAGGACGGTACGATTGTAGGTTCTGAAACGGTTGTTGAAGGTGAGGCAGGGAAGGATCTCGTCTTAACCATAGATATGGAGTTTCAGAAGAAGGTTGATAAAGTTGTGAAGGATGAATTAAAAAATATTATTCAAGCGAATCCTTATCAGCATCCATACTTAACAGATGCAATTGCAGTTGTGATGAATCCGAAGACAGGTGAGTTATTAGCTGTTAGTGCTGCGAGTCGGGATAAGGAAAAAAATGAATATGTAAATGAGTCGTATAGAGCATTGTACGATTCCCACTTGCCAGGTTCTGCAGTTAAGGGAGCTACGGTTTTAGCTGGGTATGAATCGGGGGTTATTTCCCCGGGACAATCATTTTATGATCGCAAACTGAAGATTAAAGGCGATCCTAAAAGAAGGGGTTCCTATAGGAATTTAGGTGCTGTGAACGATTATGATGCATTAAGACTGTCTTCAAATGTGTATATGTTTTATATCGCTTTAAAGATGGGGGGAGAACAACGGAATCCATTACCAGATGAGGCCAAAATTACGTTTAATCCGGATGCTTGGGAAGAAATGAGAAATTATTTTCAGCAATTTGGTCTAGGTGCGAGTACAGGCATTGATTATCCATATGAATCGACAGGATTAACGGGTGAAAATTCAACGATGGGTGGCTTGTTTATGAACCTTGCCATCGGTCAGTATGATACATATACTGCGCTACAAATGGCTCAATATGTGTCAACAATTGCCAATGATGGCTACCGCATTCGCCCGCATTTTGTAAAGGAAATTAGAAATCCAAGTAACTCGTCTGAGGAATTAGGTTCCGTTTATCGAAATATTGATACAAAGATTTTAAACCGAGTAGATATGGATCAATCATATATTACTCGGATTCAGGAGGGGTTCCATCGAGTTTTTCACGCAGCTGGCGGAACAGGTGTAAAATATTTTGGTAATAACGAGTATAGTAAATATAATGCGGCAGGAAAGACAGGAACTGCTGAAAATGCATATTATATAGATGGAAAGAAGCTAGCTGATACGGAGAACCTTTCATTAGTTGGTTACGCACCATATGATGATCCGGAAATGGCTTTTGCGATCATTGTTCCACATACAGGAAAAATAAAGGGGCGGTATCCAATTAATCATAGGATTGGTCAAGGAATATTAGACGCTTATTTTGAAACATATAAACCATAGAGCTTTCTTAAGAAAAAACGTAATTGTTGAGTGGCGTTTTAGTAAAACAGTAACAGCTATTTTAAACCAGAAAGTCGAACGAATTCGAATGCCACGTACATTTCGAAAGGTCGTTCGGCTTTTAGCTTTAACGTATACTTTTGTCTCAGTCACTTTCAGTTATAGAATAGGTACCATTATGAATGGAGGATGAGAGGTGAAGCTTCGTAGCGTTTTAGTAATGGCGATCTTAAGTATTATGTTGTTTGCAACTGGGTATATAACTGCGTTATTTACAAATAGTCAGACCTCAAGAGAAATATGGTTAACGGATCATGATGAAACGGTGATAATTACAAATATAGCAGATCAATCTGTCGTCGATAATATAATAATGATTTATCTTAGAAAAAAACAGCTAACAGCTAATATTAATGAACTTGGTAAACCTGATATGTCCATTCGTGTTGTAAGTCCGAGGGAACATACAAGTCTGATTGATTCTAAATTGTAGTTTGTAAAAGACGGAGCTATTATTAGTGAACGAGCAGGAGAATCTTCGAGTCAAGTGATCTACTATAGCATTGATGAAGCGAGTAAAAATTTTATTGTAGAGGAATTTAAAGCGAAAAAGTAAGCTGTGGAAACCGTCATGCGAGAAGTAATTGTAATACTTTAAGGGGAGGAGTGGGGAAATATGTTTATCAAGGAAGTTGAGAAACTAAAGAAAATTCTTAATGGGGAGTTAATTGCTATTTATCATATCAAGTATGGCAGTTAAAGGGGGAAATGCAAAACCTATCATGGATATAATGCCTATAGTAAAATCAATCACAAAGTTAGATTTCTATAATCAAGCAATGCGTAAGCATGGTATAAATCATGTGGTGAAAACGGTATTTTAGGAAAGGTATTTTCAAAAAAGTGGAGAACAGCGTAGAGATTATGTTCCTATGTATGAAATAGCAGTTTTGCTTTTAGGATTTATTACAAATCCTTCCATATGAAGCAAAACGGTATGGGAATGTAAAAGAGAGGCTGGCAAAACGATCTCCATTGATATAGCTATGTATATTCAAAATAAAGACGCAATTGTTAAGGAAATAGAACAAAAAGCATTGACTTGGTACAAGGGTTTGCGGTAGTTTATTCCTATTAGTATATGAAAGTTCACCTGTTAGAACAGATATAGAAAGAATGGAGAACTATAATGGGAATTAATGATGTCATTATAATTATTGTTGTCTGTTTTCTTTGTTTGGGTGCCATTGATAAATGTTTTGGTAATAGGCTTGGATTTGGTCAACATTTTACAGAAGGGTTTATGACCATGGGATCGCTTATGCTAGCCATGGTCGGAATTATTTCCTTAGCTCCAGTATTAGCTAGGATATTAACACCAATTATTGCTCCGATATACGGCTTTATCGGAGCTGATCCAGCAGTGTTTGCAAATACTATATTAGCCATTGATATGGGGGGGTATGCGCTAGCACAGGAAATGGCGCAAAATAAGGAGGCAGGATTATTTGCTTGGGTATTTTTAGGGACGATGATGGGCCCAACCATTGTATTTACAATTCCCGTAGCATTGGGGATTATTAGAAAAGAGGATCATACATATTTTGCAAAGGGTATCCTGTTAGGTTTGATTACAATTCCAATCGGCTGTTTAGTAGGCGGAATACTCGCTGGTTTTAGCATCCAGCTAATTATTATTAATCTTATACCGACATTGCTTTTTTCTGCTCTCATTTCCATGGGGCTGTGGAAGAAGCCGGGACAAATGATTATTGGTTTCTCTATATTCGGTAAATGTGTTGAAATTATAGCTATTATTGGGCTTACCGCGATTATTATTGAGACATTAACTGGTTTTATCGTCATTCCTTATCTAACACCGTTAGAAGAGGGGATTCAAATTGTTGGCCAGATTGCAATATTTTTAGCAGGGGCTTTCCCCATGGTCCATTTTATATCCAAGGTATTTAAGAAACCATTATATACGTTGGGTTCGAAGCTTGGTATTAGTGATACGTCTACAGCAGGTCTAGTAGCATCACTTGCCCATAGTATTCCGATGTTAACGCTGTTAAAACATATGGATGCCAGAGGGAAAGTCATCAATGTTGCCTTTGCCGTAAGTGGTGCGTTTGTTTTGGGTGGTCACTTAGGATTTGTAGCAGGAATTAATAAGGAAATTGTATTTCCTATGATTGTAGGGAAACTTATCGCTGGTTTTAGTGCAATTATTTTAGCAATGATTGTATTAAAAAAATCAAATGGGTCTGGACGCCATTCGTATAAATAGAACCTACGTCACCTGGCGAGATAAATATATATGATGAAAGAGAGAAGGGATAAAATGATAGTTGCCATCCGCTGGGGTATGTTTTTTGTAGGGTTAGCCCTTTTTAGTTTAGGAATAAGTATATCGATTAATGTTCAGCATTTAGGAATTCATCCATGGGATGTCTTAAATGTTGCATTATATGAAAAAGTAGGTCTTTCGATTGGGTCATGGACGATTATCATCTCTGCGCTCTTAATTATCATATCCTGGTTTTTGGATAAAAGCTATATAAAACTAGGAACTTTTCTAAATGGGGTACTGGTAGGTGTATTTGTAGACATCTATCTCTATCTTGACTTTTTACCCGTTGCAACGTATACATGGATCGATTATCTTATTATTATAGTTGGTATCGTTATTATGGGAATCGGTGGAGGAGTATACAATGCGGCAGGTGTTGGTTCTGGACCTCGTGATGGATTTATGCTTTCCATATCTGATAAGCTTGACGCATCTGTAGGCAAGGTGCGAATCATAACAGAGTGCCTTGTTCTCATAATTGGCCTGATATTAGGAGGCCCAGTGTTTTTATTTACCTTTATCTTTACATTTATTCAAAGTCCAATATTCCAATATATCTACGGAAGGCTAAGAGAGGAGATTACTCGTTTAGAACATAATAATCAGAACAAGCATCTCCCTAAGACACGTGCTTAACTGACAAGCTGCTCGAAATCATAGTTGTGAATGACGCTCGTTATTAGATCACCCTAAGTGAAGCTAAATATCGGGCGTCTTTTGCCAATTTTAGAGAACTACAAGACTCTCCATGAAATCAGAACAAGCCGGATTTAACGCATAGGAGTGACTAGAAAATGTTCGTTTTTAGGGATGGTAAGATTATTGTAATGAGAGGTTGTCTTCCAAGACATCATTGGTATAGGCATATAACAAAGTTTTATATTGTTAATGATTTTGAGTACAATTTGTAATTTTGTTGACAGAAAAAATCGATACTCATCTAAGTCCACTGTTATAAAATACGCTTTTAAAAACTAGACGTCTGATTTTACCATGCTAGAATGTAAGAAACTTAGCATGGGGGAGATAAAATGGATAAACGTGATATTGCTCCAAACATACTGATGGATGATCCGATAATGGGAGAGATTCACAGTATGGTCGACGAGATAATGATCTATGCTATCGAAGAGTTCCACTCTGTCCTTACAAACATCATGGAGAATATGAGGGTGGAGCTGAACGTTTCTGATGAATGGATGAATAGACTTTATGATTCGTGGTTATGCTGGACTATTTTTTGTTTTCATGAAAAACATACTAGCAAGACTATTTATCAGCAATTTCTTCAGTATAATAGGGAAAAATGGATAGATAAGTCTATAGCCATTCAGAAGCTATTATATCAATGGAACCATCTTAAACCAGGAATTTACGTGGTGGGAAGTGACTATTCTATTGGTGAAAATTATACATTTATCGATATAGTCGAAGGAAAGGTGAATTCAGTTATATTGCGTCAGCGAAAAACTAGGATAAATCAAGGGGATATGGTTATAGGATTTCTACTTCCATATAGACAAGGTCACTATCTTAGTATAGGTAAAACATGCTTAATACCAAATATATTAACCAATCAAGTTTCCTTAGCAGTTCTTTCCTATTTTAGTAAGCACGCAGCGTCCTCTAGGTTTACTGAAAGTTTGTATCCGGCTTTGTCGGCAATAGCAATACATACGGTGGAGCAGCATCTATGAAATGGAGCAGACTGACTTCAAAAGAAGCAGAGATTACTAAGATTATAGAGCGGCTATCAGCTAGAAAAATACGCATTATCTTTGTAAGCGTAAATAGAAGTCAATATAAGGTCACAAAAAAGTGGACTAAAGAGAAAGGGTCTCACTAGTCCATTTTAGTTGCATGGCTCGTTCTAAATCGTAATCCACAATAACATCCTGTAACCAATACCAGCACAAGACAAGTGCAATTAACGTTATAATAATTAATAAAAAGACAATCATTCTTCCCTTCATTGTACTTCCTCCTTATATCTAACTAAGCGTACCAAACAGGGTAATGTATGTAAATATAATCCATAGGTAAATGGAAAATATTTTTGAGTAAAAAGCTCTCATTCTAATAACTTGTTATGAAAATGGTAGAAAATAATAGTAAATAGAAGTTTTCTTGTGATGTACACGCTTTCTTTAGGTTTTTCCTCTTTTTTTATTTATGGTATGATGCATAGGTTATCTACGGCTAAGTCTCTGGAGGGCTTAAATAATCTAAACAATAGAAAGAGGTTGAACATTTGAAAACTGCACAATGGAAACATGAATGGTTTGGTAACGTCAAGGGTGATATTCTAGCTGGAATTGTAGTTGCTCTAGCGCTAATCCCTGAGGCGATTGCCTTCTCAATAATTGCTGGTGTGGATCCGATGATTGGCTTGTATGCATCGTTTTGCATCGCAGTTGTAATTGCTTTTGTCGGAGGTCGTCCGGGAATGATTTCTGCGGCAACTGGAGCAATGGCGTTACTTATGGTTAATCTAGTTGCGGACCACGGGTTGCAATATTTATTAGCAGCAACAATTCTTACAGGTATTATTCAAATAATCTTTGGTATCTTTAAGCTAGCAAGAGTGATGAAATTTGTACCACGTTCGGTGATGGTTGGATTTGTTAACGCGTTAGCTATTTTAATTTTTACTGCTCAGCTTCCTCATTTTAAAGGGGAAGGTTGGATCATGTACGGTTTAGTTGGGTTGACCTTAGCAATTATATATATTCTCCCACGTATTACAACCGCAGTACCCTCAGCGCTTGTAGCAATTATTGTCGTAACAGCAATTGTCATTTTAGGAGATATTCACGTAGGAACCGTAGGTGATATGGGAGCTTTAACACAACAGCTGCCCATGTTTTTAATTCCGTCTATTCCATTTACATGGGAGACGTTAACGATTATATTTCCTTATTCCTTAGCACTTGCAATCGTAGGGTTATTAGAATCGCTATTAACATCTAATATTGTAGATGATATGACAGACATGGAGAGTAATAAAAATAGAGAAAGTCGTGGACAGGGGATTGCAAATATAGTAGCTGGCTTTTTTGGAGGTATGGCTGGTTGTGCCATGATTGGCCAATCGGTGATTAATGTAAAATCAGGAGGCAGAGGAAGATTATCTACACTAGTAGCAGGTATATTCCTTATGTTTCTCATTATTGTATTAGGTGGATTAGTTGTACAAATACCGATGGCAGCTCTTGTAGGTGTTATGATTATGGTGTCGATTGGTACATTTGATTGGTCATCGATTAAAAATTTAAATAAACTGCCAAGAACGGATGCAGCTGTGATGCTAACAACAGTAGGTGTTGTGGTGTATACGCATGACTTGTCAAAAGGTGTATTAGCTGGTGTGTTATTAAGTGCCATTTTCTTTGCTGCAAAAATTTCTAGGATAAAGGTTACTAGTGAGCTTGTTCATCAAGGGCAAAAGCGCATTTACCGAATGGAGGGTCAACTGTTCTTTGCATCAGTCAGTGAGTTACCGAATAAATTTGATTTCACAGAACGTGTGAGTGAAGTGGAAATTGATTTATCAGAAGCCCATCTATGGGATGACTCTGCTATAGGAGCATTGGATAAGATCGAAATGAAGTTTGAGCAAAAACAAGTTCCCGTTCACTATACAGGTTTAAATGAAGATAGTCGGAGGCTTAAACAGCAGATCAGTGGCCTTTCCAAAGCTTCTGGACATTAATATTTGTTTTACCAAAGGCATCCATGTTTTTAATCGAAAGCACAAGGTTGTATTTTAATGAATTTCTAAGAGGTGAGCCGTTTGTTCCAAAAAATATTATTAGCTGCTGATGGTTCTGAGCATTCTGTTCGATCCGCAAAACAAGCGATTGAACTTGCAGAAAAATTTTCTAGTTTAGTAGAAGTTGTTTATGTGATAGATGGTCAAACAGCAAAAGCAGATGTATTACATGCAACAGACAAATTAGAAATTGAGAAAAAACGTAAAGAAAAGTTGAAGGTTGTTGAAAATTTATTAATAGCCGCAGAAATAGAATATGACATAGCGATTTTACATGGAGAACCTGGTCCAACGATTGTATCTTATGCCAATGACAATGCATTTGATTGTGTTGTCATCGGAAGCCGTGGATTAAATAATTTACAAACGTTTATCTTAGGTAGCGTGAGTCACAAGGTGGCAAAACGAGTGAATTGTCCTGTAATGATTGTAAAATAGTAGGAAGAACATGATGTATTGTCAGATTGTAATAGTTCTACAATCTTCTTAAGCTGTCAAGTAATTTTTCTCATTAAAGAGCCTTACTACACACAAATTGTAGTAAGGCTCTAACTATTTAAGATAAAAATTAAACAACTTTATTATCTCTATAACCCTTTCATTGTAATAAAAGGAAATAAAATACAGAATTATGATATCTAATTGGTCTTTTTGTGTTTCCTCTACCAGTTGAGACAGGGGATAAAGATGAGTGAGTAAAGAAATAAAAAAAATAGCTAACAAACTACCGAATTTTTAATTTTAAATCTTCATCTGAATGTAGGAGGATTTAAGGATGCCCAACGAAGTAATTTTGCTATTCTCCAGTCAAGCTACAGAAAATCTGCCCCTGCAGCAATCCATTATTACTTAGGGGTTCTGGAAAAGAGTAAACCTGGAGAAGTGTACTTTAGAATCAAGAAAAAGCCGAGTTATTTGAGCCAGCTCAGCTTTTCTATAGATTATAATAAACTCCATTTAGTACGTTTTTCCCCTAGCACTGTAAAAGCTTTTTCCACTAATATTTAGCATAGGAGCATGCTTTGAAAAAATTTCTTTCTTTGTTTGTTAGGTTGTGTTTATCTTTAACGTTAAGTGTTTTGTTATGTCCCAGACTATGTGTGAGTAGTGCTAGGATGTTCGAATAGAGGTACTTACGTTTAGTTTTTAGTGATCGCTTTTTCTACAGGATAATCACATAGATGGATATCAACTTCTTCTTTCATTACAAGCTTGGATAGCTGTAAACCGATGAATGGTCCCATCGTTAAGCCAGTTGATCCAAGTCCATTCGCAAGTAATAATCCATGAAAGCCAGGGAGTGGTCCAATAACTGGTAGAAATCCTGGTGTGACTGGTCGGAAACCAACGCGAGCTTCAAGAATAGTAGTTGCTTCTAATCCAGGAGCGACTTCCATTGCCTTCGTAAGGATTTCATGCATTCCACCTGCTGTTACTCGGTGATCAAACCCTACATTATCTTCATGGGTTGCACCTAATACAATTCGATTATCAGGGAAAGTCAACATATATTGGTTATTAGGTGGTTTTACGACGGGCCAATTAGATGCATCTCCTGTCGGTAGCTGAACATGGAGAATTTGTGCACGTTGCTCGTCCACTTGAAAATGAATACCCAACGGACTTAAGAGTTCCGTCATCCAAGCTCCAGTAGCAGCAATAACGGTATCTGCAGGGATTGTTTGGCTGTTTACATGTACACCATTAATTGTATTGTCTTTGTACGTTAACGCTGCGTTTCCCTTTATCAATATTGCTCCGTGTTTTTCCGCTGCACGCAAAAGTGCATCTCGTAGTTTTCTTCCATCAACTCGAGCGGCACCACTTACGTAGACCGATTTATAGTTACCGTTTAATAATGGGAACAATTCTGTTGTGGCTTGCTGATCTAATAGCTTTATTTCTCCTATTTCTGGAGCAGCAAGCTTCCGTTTTTCGGCGCGTTCTTTCATAGCAATTAACTTTTTATCATCATCATGCAAATGAATAGCTCCAACCTGTTCGTATCCTACATCCTCTTCGCCATCTTGATATAAGGAATGAATAAGGTTAGGATAGCTTCGTGCTCCTGCTTTTACGAGTTGATACCAAGCTTTATTTCGTCGTTGGGAGAGCCATGGGCATACGATACCAGCTGCAGCATCAGTTGCTTGACCATCATCAAAGCGATCGATGATCGTAACATGGTATTTATTTCTTGCGAGGTAATATGCGGTTGAAGCACCTACAATTCCCCCACCGATAATAATTATTCGATTACTCATCTATCTATTTTCAACTATCTTCTTCATTGCTTTTATTTGTCCCAAGTGCTCTGCTTCATGAGAAAGAATCATTGCAAAAACGTCACCATATGTTTTGAAATTACCAAACGGTAATGTGTACGGTAAGTCTGTAGCAAAGAACTCATCTGTAAGTGCTTCAATTCGTGGAGCTTGATTCTCTAAATCAACGATAAGCGTAGCTAATTTTGGAACATTCTCTGACCATTCAGATGGTTTTGTTCCCGTAGCAAATAACCCTTGATATGATACAGGAATATTCGTTGACTGTTTAGGATATCCAAATAATAGGCTCTCAGCAGTTACAAGGATATGCCCGATATGCCAACGTATCGTATTATTAAATCCCTTCGGTTGGATATCCATTATTTCCTTATCTAGCTGTTTCACAAAAGTTAATAAACTCCCACGTGTTAATGAAAATTGATTTGTCATTTCCGATTCCTCCATTCTTGATTCCTCTATTTATTATGATAAAAATAATCATGGAAAAAGTAAAATATTTGAAGGGTTTACCATACGAATAAAGAATTAATAAACAGGGGGGGATACAAGTTGCAACGAAATATTCTAGGAATTGCTATTTTAATTTTAGGTATTGGATTAATGCTTATTGGACCAATGTTCGCTTATTATGTCACGTTTAATGAAAGTTCTCTATATGAAATGGGAGAGCAGGAAAACAGGTTTATGTGGCAGTCCTTTTTTACGATTGCTGGTCGGTGGTTTTTAGGTGGGGTACTACTAATTGGCGTATCTGAAGTGATTCGCTTGCTCGTCTCTATTAATAATCATATCTATAATGATCGAAAACAAACTAGAGAAAAGGGGAAGCGAATGACCGACGATGAGTCTGGCTATAGTCAAACTACTGAACGAGAACAAACTGATATGCAGGAGGAATGGAACTTACGGCCAGCAGATGAAGAGAAGATTTATCACATATTTAATAATGAGGCAATTTTAGAAATGAGGCCAGCTCCCATCAAGGGGTATTGCGTTGTTAAACTCCAGGATAAAGATAGTCCTATAAATCCATATGTAAAAGTAATTGAGGTAACAGAAACAGTTGCAAAAGAGGTTCGTAATGCTGAAATTAGGAAAAGGGTTTTAGAATGGTATAACGCACAATAACAGTAAAAACAGGAGAAAAATTTTCTTGAAGGAGTTTTTATAGTGAAAAAAACGAATTCAAAACGTACATGGGGTTGGTTTGGCTGGACATTTTTCATCGTACTATTCGTATCATTTATTGGATCTACGGTATTTTTCTTTGCGCTATTTGACATTGATTTAAAAGCCGTATTTCAAGATGAAAGAGCTAGTGGTTCTACAGAAATAGTTGATGCGAAAAATAATGAAAAGAAAGAGCAAACCAAAAAGATTGCTGAACAAGAAAATGAATCAGTATCACAAAATAAAGCGGATATAGGGGATTTTATCGCTCAGGCACATGATTTTTATAATGATACGACTGGGTATGGTGCTATTAATGATATTGATTGGGATGAACAGGTAACACAGGCCCAAACGATTCGAGAAACCATAAATAACCAATTAGGCGAAATTGCTAATGAGTCGTTAATAAGAGATTTAGATGCGATCAAAAAACTGACGAATCAATTAGAACAAGAAAAAAATATGAATACGGTTCGTCAATTACATCGATATTTTCATGATTTAGATATTGTTTGGAATAATTACAGTAGATCAAAAAAATTATGGGGGGTAACGGAAACGGAAGAATAAACGCTATTCAATTTTAATTAATTTTGGTAAGCTAATAATGGTAGAAGCTTAATAGAAGGAGAATGATTCATGGATAAGACGTTAATTTTTGGACATAAGAATCCAGACACAGATACAATTTGTTCAGCTTTAGCCTATGCTGACTTGAAAAATAAACTTGGTATACGTGCAGAACCAGCAAGATTAGGGTCTGTTAGTAAAGAAACACAATTTGCGTTGGACTACTTTAATGTGGAAGCTCCGAAACTAATTGAAAAAGTGGAAGATGATGTGAAATCGGTTATTCTTGTTGATCATAATGAATTTCAACAAAGTGTAGAAAATATAAAAGATGTCCGTATTGCCGAAGTAATTGATCATCATCGTATTTCTAATTTTGAAACAAGTGAGCCCTTATATTTTCGTGCTGAGCCGGTAGGTTGTACAGCTACGATTCTGAACAAAATGTACAAGGAAAACAATATCCCTGTTTCCAAAGAAATTGCTGGTCTATTACTATCTGCAATCGTATCAGACTCGTTGCTATTAAAATCTCCAACTTGTACAAAAGAAGACGTGGATGCTGCATATGAATTAGCAAAAATTGCTGGAGTAAATCTAGAAACGTATGGAATGGAAATGTTACAGGCTGGTGCTGATTTAAGTGATAAATCTGTTTACGAGTTGCTTACCATGGATGCAAAAGAATTCTCCATGGCTGATGCAAAGGTAGAAATCGCACAGGTAAATGCAGTGGATACTGCAAAAATATACGAATTGCAGCATGAAATCGATCAGGAAATTGCAAAAATAGTGAATGAGAAAGACCTTGATCTTTTCTTGTTTGTAGTAACAGATATATTAAATAATGATTCCGAGGTATTAGCACTTGGAAGTGGAAAAGAAAAAGTAGAAGCAGCATTTGATGTCAAACTTGACGATAATAGTCGTGCGCTTCTAAAAGGTGTTGTATCACGTAAGAAACAAATTGTCACAGCACTTACAGACGCTTTTACGAAATAATCTATATGACAGAGGACCCAGAAAAGCAGTATGCGCTTTTCCGGGTCCTTTTTGAATTACCATGCCCATGTATAAATGGATATGCTCCCTCAAAAACTAAATGGAAGTTGAAAGGAGGAAGCTGACATGGCGGGTAAACCAAAAGGACCAAAGCAACAGGAACATCCAAATTTGCCGCAAAGTCCAAAACAACCCTATGGCGAACCGTTAGATGGTTCAAAGAAAGTTAAAAACGCCAATCATTCTAGACAAAAGCATAATCCCCATCACGGACTTTAGCTTGAAGGTATCCTTTTACTGGGTACCTTTTTGTAAGTTAAGAAAGTATAAAATCAGTGCAATGACTGCGTTAAGCCAAGTAGTTATTTTGAAATGTTTGATGTATATTGGCAATGCTCCGACTAATTACTTCGCTTTCCGCGGGCACGGCCTC